>DAIMGB010000048.1:3870-8834 GCA_036724195.1 Thermoleophilaceae bacterium | reverse complement strand
GGCATGGACACCAAGGCGATGACGCGCGAGATCCGCGAGCGCCTGACCGACGAGCTCGACTACGAACACGAGGCGCAGTCGCACCGCGCCTTCGAGCGCGCCTGGCGCGACCACCCCTTCATCTACGTTCCGCCGGTCGTCACGAGCCTGTCGGGCGAGCGCGTGCTCGTGACCGAGTGGGTCGACGGCATCGGCTTCGAGGAGGTGCGCGAGCTGGACGGCGCCACGCGGGACCGCTTCGGTGAGATCGTGTTCCGCTTCTTCTTCGGCTCGCTCTACCGCAACGGCCACTTCTCCGGCGACCCCCATCCCGGCAACTACAAGCTGATGCCCGATGGCCGCGTAGCCTTCCTCGACTTCGGCATGACGAAGAAGCTCGACCGCGGTCATCTGGACGCCGAGCGCGAGGCGATCCGCCTGGGCATGGCCGGCGACGCGGACGCGCTGCGCGCGCAGCTGGCGAGCACGGGCTTCTTCGACGCCGCGGACGAGGAGGTCTCCGCCGAGGCGGTGATGGCCCACTTCCGCGACGTGACGCGCTGGTACATCGACGACCGCGAGGTCACCATCGACAAGGCCTTCGCCGGCCAGGTGCTGATCGACTTCGGCGATCCGCGCTCGGACCACTGGGAGCTGATGAAGCGCGGGACGATGCCCGCGGACGCGATGCTCGCCCGCCGCATGGAGGCGCTCACGCTCGCGGTGCTCGGACAGCTCGCGGCCACCGCCAACTGGCACCGCGTCGCGCGCGAGTGGCTGTTCAGCGACCCACCCTCCACCGAGCTCGGCCGGCTCGAGGAGGACTTCCACGTGCGGGCCGCGGCCTAGGTGTAGGCCAGCTCCCGCTCGATCTCCGCGAGGCTCATCGATCGGGGCTGCCGCCGCTCGCGGGCCGCGGCGCGCGCCAGCCGCTGCAGAGCTTCGTTGACCGGCGTCGGCACCCCGTGCAGGCGGCCCAGCAGCACGACCTCGCCGTTCAGGTAGTCAGCCTCGATCGCCCCCGTGCCGCGCACCATGCTCTGCCACGACGAGCCGCCCTGGTGCTCGCTTCCGGCCACCGCCCGCATCGGCGACATCAGGCTCGTCCGCTCGCCCATCTCCTCATTCGAGGCCACCTCGATGCCCGCCGCCTCGTAACAGCGCAGCCCCTCCTTGCGGGCGCGCCGCTCCAGCTCCTCGGGCTCGCCACCGTCCTCGAGCAGCGCGTCGATGGCATTGCCCAGGTTGTCGAGCAGCTTCACGTACTTGAAGTGCATGATCCGCTCGCTGGCACGCGAGGCGAAGCCCGCATCCGAGAGGTCGGCTGCGATCCGCTCGGCCCGCTCGTCGGCGCCGTGCGGGACCCGTCCCAGGTCGAGCACGCCGTGCGTAGGTGCCGAGAACACCTGCACCACGCCGGGCTCGAGGTGCTGGGCGGGCACGTACACGAGCATCCCGTAGCTGTTCGCGAAGCGGCGCACCGCCGAGCGCTCGTTGTCGACGCCGTTCTGCGCGCACACCACCGCCACGCCGGGATCCGCCGCGGCGGCGAGCGCTTCCAACGCCGGCACGGCGTCCTGGCCCTTCATCGCCAGCACCACCACGTCCTCCGGCCCCAGGGCGAGCCCGTTCGGCGCCTCGGCCACCGGGACGCGCAGCAGGTCGTCCGCGTCGGGCGTCTGGAGGCGGAGGCCGTCGCGCTCGAGCGCCTCGCGGTGGGCGCCGCGCGCGATCAGCGTTACGTCGGAGCCGGCGTGGTGCAGCCGGCCGCCGATGGTCGCGCCGATCGCGCCGGCGCCGTAGATCACGTAGCGCATCCAGAGCTCATTGTGCACGCGTAGGCTTGCCCGATGCCCCGTCCCAGCGCAGGCTCTCGCACCACCACGGTGCCCTCGAACGCCGAGGCGCTGGCCGCGCTGTTGAAGAGCGACCGCTTCATGCGCCGGCTGATCAAGGAGCACGGAGAGCTCGACACCGAGGAGCGCCGCCGCGGCCGACCCGCCGACGCCTATGGGGCGCTGCTGCGCTCGATCGTCGGCCAGCAGCTCTCGACCAAGGCGGCGCGCTCGATCTACACGCGCCTGACCGACCACTTCGGCGGCCGCACCCCCACCCCCCGCGAGCTGCTCGACTCAGACCCCGACGACGTCCGCTCGGTGGGGCTCTCCCGGGCGAAGGTCGCCTACCTGCGCGACCTGGCCGAGCACATCGAGCGCGGCGAGCTCGACCTCGAGCTGCTGCCAGAGCTGAGCGATGAGGACGTGTCCGAGCGGCTGACCGCGATCAAGGGCCTCGGCCAGTGGACCGTCGACATGTTCCTGATCTTCCACCTGGGCCGCCCGGACATCCTGCCGGTGGGCGACCTCGGGATCCGCAAGGCGGTGCAGCTGGGCTACGGCCTCGAAGCGCTGCCGAAGCCCGCGGAGCTGGAGGCGATCGCCGAGCCGTGGCGCCCCTACCGCTCGCTGGCCTCGCTCTACCTCTGGAGCAGCCTGGACAACGCCCCGGACTGAGTCCCGGCGGCGCTAGACGGCGGAGCCGCAGCTGGGCTCTTCGTCCGCAACGCGGAAGGAGGAGCCGCAGCCGCAGGATGCGACGACGTTCGGGTTCGAGACCTCGAAGCCCGAGCCCTGGAAGCTCTCGGTGAAGTCGACGGTCGAGCCGTCCACGTACTGCAGGCTGGCCGGATCGACGAGGACGCGGATCGAGTTGATCTCGAAGACGTGGTCGTCGTCGCGGCGCTCGTCGAGCGCGAGGGCGTACTGGAAGCCCGAGCAGCCGCCGCCGCGCACGCCCACGCGCAGGCCGATGTCGCCCTCGGCGCTCTGGCCGGTGATGAAGTCGCGGACCTTCTCCGCGGCGATGTCTGTGAGCTGAACCATCGGTGTCCCGATTGTATCGGCGTTTTGGTCGTTACCCTGGATTTCTCGATGCCAAGCGCAAATGAGCTGAAAGAGCGTATAGAGGTGGCCCTGCCCGGGTCCGAGGTCGCGGTCGAGGACCTGACCGGCGGGGGCGACCACTTCCGCGCCGAGATCGTGTCCGACCGCTTCGACGGCCTCTCGCGCATCCAGCAGCACAAGCTCGTCTACGACGTGTTCGGCAGCGAGGTGGGCGGCCCGATCCACGCCCTCTCGATCAAGACTTCGACTCCAGATGGAGGAGCAAGATGACCAACACCGAGATCAAGGACTTCATCGCCGGCGCGATCGAGGAGAACCCAGTGATGCTGTTCATGAAGGGGACTCCCAACCAGCCCGCGTGCGGCTTCTCCGCTCGCACGTCCGGCGCGCTCAACGCGCTCGGCGTGAAGTACGCCGCGCTGGACATCCTGCCCGACCCGCGCATTCGCGAGGAGCTGTCCGGCCTCTCCGGCTGGCCGACGATCCCTCAGCTGTTCGTTGACGGCGAGCTGGTGGGCGGCTGCGACATCGTCATGGAGATGTTCGAGACCGGCGAGCTGGCCGACAAGCTCGGCGTCGAGCAGCCCGACGAGGACGAGGTGCCGCCCACGCCCATCCCGGACCAGCAGCCGCAGGCGCCGATCGGACTCGAGAACCGGCTCGACTGAGCGGCTATTGCCCGGGCCCGCCGCGGCGCCGGCTCTGGAGGGCCTGCTTGCCGCGGTCGGCGTAGCCGCGGGCCTGGCGCTTGTAGCGCTCCTTCTCCTGCGGCGACAGCGACTGCCAGCGCTCCCACGCCATCAGCACGAAGGGCCAGGCGCGGCGGACGCCGCGCGAGGTGCGCGCTACGCGGCCGCGTGTTGGTCTTTGTTGAGCCATTCGAGGTACTCCAGGATGCGGTGGGAGTCGTGGATGACCTGCCCCTCGTGCACGAGCACCGGTACCCAGCGCTGGCCGGACAACTCCTCGACCTCGGGGCGGTCGCGCTTCATGAACGGCACGCGCACCTCGTCGAACTCGATGTCCATCGCGCGCAGGCGGCGGGCGACCTTGCCGCAGCGGCAGACGAGGTCGGTCGGGGCCTTGCAGCGGTAGAGCGTCGTCACGGCGTCTCAGACTAGCCACGAGCGCCGGCGCAGCAGCTGGGAGGCCACCCCGGCGGCGCCCTCGCCCACCCGGATGGCCGCCCCGGCCAGGCGGTACTGGATCTGCTGGGAGCGGCGGGTGCGCGCGATGCGGTCGTGCTCGCGGTCAAGGTGCCACTCCACGGTCGCCTCGAGCGTCTCCTCGTGCGGGCGCGCCCGCCAGTTGAGCTCGCGCCTCGCCTTGGTGGAGCGGTAGGTCCACCAGTTGCTCGCGGCGCGCACCTCCTCGGTCCGGAGCGGGGCGCGGTCCCCTAGCGCCGAGGCGGCCGCCAGCGCCGCGCCGGCCGACAGCTTCACCGGCGGGTCGATGCCCGACAGCCGGGCGAGGTCGGCGAACAGGCGGTCGAAGGTGAAGTTGCGCCCGCCCAGGATGTAGCGCTCGCCCACGGCGCCCAGCTCGTCCGCGGCGACCACGCCCTCGGCCACGTCGCGCACGTCCACCATGCTGAAGGCGCCGTCCACGTACATCGGCACGCGCCCCAGCAGGAAGCTGCGCACGATGCGGGTGGAGCTGAGGTTGTAGTCGCCGGCGCCGAAGACGACGCACGGGTTCACGCACACGAGCGGCAAGCCCTGCGCGGCAAGTCTCATGGCCTCGACCTCCGCCTCGTGCACCGAGTTCACGTACGGGATGCCGAGCCGCCCGGCGGTGAAGAGCTGGGTCTCGTCCGCCGTCTTCCCGCGACCCGCCGGGCCGAGCGCCGCGGAGCTCGAGTTCAGCACCACGCGCCCGACCTCCGAGCGGAGGCACTCCTCGAGCACGGTCTTCGTGCCGCCCACGTTCACGTCGAACAGGCGCTCCGAGTCGGTGGGCCTGACGGACGTCAGGCCGGCGCAGTGGAAGACGCGCTCGGCGCCCTTGACGACCCGCCTGACGGCGCGCCGGTCGAGCACGTCGCACTCGACCCGCTTGCCCTCGACGCCGGCCAGCGGCTCC
>DAIMGB010000048.1:0-3860 GCA_036724195.1 Thermoleophilaceae bacterium | reverse complement strand
CTCGTCGCTCACGCCGGGCTCGAGTGCCAGCCGCAGCTCGTCGCCGCGCTCGGCCAGGCGACGCGCCACGTGCGAGCCGATGAAGCCGGTCGCGCCGGTTACGAGCGTCGGGGCCATCGTCCAGCTCAGATCTGGGTGCGCTGGCGGTGGAAGCCCTCGAAACGGCGCTGGTCCTCGAGACAGCGCACCGCCTCGGGGACGGCCTGCAGCCGCTCGGCGGGGATCGGCTTGTGGCAGTCGCAGCAGATTCCGTAGCTGCCTTTCTCAAGCGCCCAGCGAGCCTCTTCGATGCGCCGCCGCTCCTCGTCCATGAAGATGTCGGCGGTCTCGTCGAGCTCCTCGTCGTGGAGCTCGCTGCCGATGTCCGCGGGGTGGTTGTCCACGTGCGCGACCTCGGAGTCGTGCCCGCCCTCGGCCGCCTTGTGCATCGCGTCGCGCGTCTGGAGCAGCACCTCGAGGCGGGCGTCTAGCCGCGCCTCGACCTGCTCGCGCTGGATGCCTTCCTCCACTCAGGGGCCAGTCTAGACCGGGTAGGGTGGCCCCGCATGGCTCGCGTCGCCGTGGTCACCGACAGCACGGCCGCCCTCCCGGAGGAGTTGCTGCGGCGCCACTCTATCGAGGTCGTCTCGCTCTACGTGATCTTCGGCGGCGACCGCACCGTCCGCGAGGACGACATCCGCGACCTCGCCGCCTTCTTCGAGGAACTGCGCACGGCCGAATCGCTCCCGACGACGTCGCAGCCGTCCGTGGGCGACTTCCTGTCGGTCTACGAGCCGCTGCTGGCCGGGGGGCGCGACGTGATCTCGGTGCACATCTCCGGTGGCCTCTCGGGCACCGCCGAGGCCGCTCGCCAGGCCGCGCTCGCGCTGGAGCGCGACGGCAAGGGCGGCGAGTGCGTGCGCGTGGTGGACTCGGACACAGTGGCCGGCGGGCTGGGGCTGGTGGTGCTGGCCACCGCGGCCGCCGCCGAGCGCGGCCTTAGCCTCGACGACGTGGAGGCGACCGCGCTCGAGGCGCGCCGCGAGCTGAAGATCTGGTTCGCCGTCGACACGCTCGAGTTCCTGAGGCGCGGCGGCCGGATCGGCGCCGCCAGCGCCTGGATCGGCTCGACCTTGAAGGTGAAGCCGATCCTCACGCTGGAGCGCGAGCTGGTCCCGGTCGAGCGCGTGCGCACGAGCAAGCGCATGTTCGACCGCCTGGTGGAGTACGCGCGCCAGCGCCACGAGTCGGGCGCCGACGGCTGGGCCGTCTCGCACGTCAACGCGCCGGAGCAGTGCGCGCGCATGGTGGAGAGCTGCTGTGAGATCTTCGGCCGCGAGCCGCTGCTCGTGAGCGAGGTCGGCCCGGTGCTGGGCACACACACGGGTCCTGGCATGCTCGGCGTCGGCTCAATCCCCGCCCGCTTCACCGACTAGCATCGCGGCCGTGAACGAGGCGCCAGCGAGGGCGATCGTCCGGATCGTGCTGATCGTCGTCGGCGTCGTGCTCTCGCTCTACCTCCTCTACCAGCTGCGCAAGCCGATCAGCTGGCTCCTGATCGCGACCTTCCTGGCGGTGGCCCTCTCGGGTCCCGTGAACCGGCTGCAGCGGCACATGCGCCGCGGCCTGGCCATCGCGGGCGTGTACCTGGGGCTGCTCGCGGTGCCGGCGCTGCTGATCGCGCTGATCGTGCCCACGCTGATCACGCAGGCGGACAAGTTCGCCCAGAACCTGCCGAAGTACTCGCGCGACGTGAGCCACTTCGTGAACGGGAACGCGCGGCTGCGCAAGATCAACCACGACTACAACATCACCGAGGAGCTCCAGCAGCAGGCCAACAAGCTGCCGACCCGGCTCGGCGGCGCAGCGAAGACGCTCGGCGACATCGGCTTCGGGCTCATCAACTCCGTCTTCGCGCTGGTCACGATCCTGATCCTGACCGCGTTCATCCTGGGCAGCGGCAGGTCGTGGCGCGACACCGTGCTCTCGTCGAGACCCCGGGAGCAGAGCGAGCGGCTTGAGCGCTCGCTCGACCACATCGGGTCCGCCGTGGGCGGCTACGTGGCCGGTGCACTCGCGGTGGGCGCCATTGCCGGTTTCCTCGCGTACATCGTGCTGTCAATCCTGGGCGTCCCGTTCGCCGCGCCGCTGGGCGTGATGTGCGCGCTGTTCTCCCTGATCCCGCTCGTGGGCGCGACGATCGCCGCGGTCATCGTGGGCGTAGTCACGCTGTTCCAGGACTTCCCGACGGCCACAATCGTTTGGACCATCTGGGCGATCGTCTACCAGCAGATCGAGAACACGCTGATCCAGCCCCAGGTCCAGAGGCGCACGGTGAAGGTCCACCCGTTCATCACGATCGTGGCGGTGCTGTTCGGCAGCACCCTGCTGGGCGTGCTGGGAGCCATCGTGGCGATCCCTATCGCCGCCTCGATCCAGATCCTGTTGCGCGAGTACTTCGACTGGCGGACGCTGTCGATTCGCGAGGAGCCCGTTCCCGACGAGCCCGACGAGCCGCCCGACAGGCCTGACCCGCCGGCCGCTGGAGAGCCCGTCCCGGCTTGAGCGAGCTCCTAAGCCGCGTTCACGTACGGCAGGTCGTGCTGTTGGGCATCACGGCCGTCTCGCTCTACCTGCTCGCCCCCGCCCTGGCGCAGGTGTTCGGCTCCTTCCCGAGGCTCGTGGACCTGAGCCCGCTCTGGTTCGCCGCCATGCTCCTGGTGGAGGTGTGCAGCTACGGGTGCATGTGGTCGATCCAGCGCCTGGCGCTGCGCACCAAGGAGTGGACGCCCGTGATCACGTCGCAGCTCGCGGCCGCCGCGTTCGGCGCGGTCGTCCCGGGCGGGCTCGCCGCCGCGGGCGCGCTGCAGTACTCGATGCTCACGCGCGGCGGCGTGTCCCAGTCGCGCGCCGCGTCCGGCATGACGGCCGCGTCATTGATCGTGTTCGGCAGCCTGCTGGCGCTGCCCATCCTCACCCTGCCCGCGATCCTCGGCGGCGCTCCCGTCGAGCGCGGCCTCCAGACCGCCGCGATTGCCGGCGGCGTGCTGTTCGTCCTCGTGGCCTTGGGCGGCGTGGTGGCATTCCTGTACGACCGCCCGCTGGCCGCGGTTGCCCGGGCCATCCAGGCGGTCCGAAACCGCTTCGCCGGCAAGCGCGAGCCGTGGCGCGGGCTGCCGGACCGCTTCCTCGCCGAGCGCGACCTGGTGCGCCGTACGCTCGGCAAGCGCTGGTGGCAGGCCGCGCTGTTCGCGAGCGGGCGCTGGCTGTTCGACTACCTGGCTCTGCTCGCCGCACTGACCGCGGTCGGGGCGAACCCGCGCCCCTCGCTCGTGCTGCTGGCCTACTGCGCCGCTCAGGGCCTGGGCACGCTTCCGCTCACGCCCGGTGGGCTCGGCTTCGTGGAGGCGGGCCTTACCGGCACGCTCGCGCTGGCGGGGGTGCCGGGCGGGCAGGCAGTGGTGGCCACGCTGGCCTACCGGCTGGTGTCCTTCTGGCTGCCGATCCCCGCGGGCGCGGCCGCGGCCGTGCTGCACAGGCGCCGCTACGGCGCGGTCGACGCGGAGCCGCTGCCCAGCGGCGGCTAGCGCCGGCGGCGGAACAGCGAGACGGTGGCGGCCACGCCGCCGCCGATCAGGAAGCCGGCCACCGCGGCGCCCACGAGCGCCTTGTCGCGGTTCTCGGTCAGCTGGCGCCGCCAGTCGGTGAGCTCCGAGACCTTCGAGCGCAGGTCGTTCACCGAGAAGGCCAGCTCGCGCCGGGTCTCCTCAATCGAGTTGCGGATCTGCTCCGGGCCGCGTGCTTCGATCGACGACATCAGACGTTCAGCTCCTCGCCGCGCTCGAGGCCGCGGCCGACCTGGTCGCGCTGGATCTTCTGGG
>DAIMGB010000047.1:1773-8873 GCA_036724195.1 Thermoleophilaceae bacterium | reverse complement strand
GGGTCGAGCCGCTCGAGCACTACCTGCCCGCCGACGCGTTCGCCGAGCGCTCGGGCGCGGCCCGCGGGAGCTACGCGCTGGTGGCGTCGCGGCTGTCCGAGGAGAAGGGCATCGACACGGCGATCGAGGCGGCCGCGCAGGCGGGAGTGCCGCTGCGGGTGGCGGGGGAGGGACCGGCGAACGACGGGCTGGCGAGGCTGGCCGCGAGCAGCGGCGCCGAGGTCGACTTCCTGGGCCGCGTCGGGCGCGACGAGCTCGCGAGGTTGCTGGACGGTGCGGCGATGGTCCTCATGCCCTCGCGCTACCACGAGTTCTCGCCCTACTCGGCGCTGGAGGCCATGGCGGCCGGGGTGCCGGTGCTGGCGAGCAGGCTGGGCGGACTCCCCGAGCTGATCGGCGCGGAGCGCTGCCTGCCCCCGAACGACGCCCCGGCCCTCGCCGAGCGCATGACCGACCTGTGGGAGCGGCCCGACCTGCGCGAGCACGAGGGGGAATCCCTGCTCCACCGGGCGAAGGAACGCCACACGGAAGGCCCGTACGTGGAGCGCCTCCTCGACCTCTACGAGCGACTCTGAGCGGGGTGTGGGGCGAGTTAGTGGCCTATAGGGACACAAACTCGCCCAGGACCCCCCTTACCCAGCCGCCGTTCGCCCGGGGCTAAGCCGGCGCCAGCCGCTCCCGCCACGACTGCAGCGCATCGGCCATCGTCTGCTCCAGCGGGATCTCCGGCTGCCAGCCCGTGCGTTCGCGCAGCAGCTCGGCCGTGCCGCGCACCTCGGGCACGTCGTCGGCCCGCAGGCGCGACTCGTCCACCTCCACGCGCACCTCCACCTTCGCCGCCTTCGCGAGCATGTCCACCAGCTCCCGCACCTTCACCGCGCGGCCGCTGCACACGTTGTAGGCGTCGGGCTCCGCTTCGGCGGCCGCCAGCTGGGCTCGGGCGGCGTCGCGGACGTCGGTGAAGTCTCGCGCCGCCTCGAGGTTGCCGAGCTTCAGCACCGCCTCGTCGCCGCCGGCCAGCTCGGCCTCGGCCAGCTGGCGCGCCAGCGTGCCCACCACGTAGAGGTCTGACTGGTCGGGACCGGCCTGGTTGAAGGAGCGCAGGCGCACCACCCGCAGGCCGTGCACCTCGGCGTACTGGCCGCCGAGCAGGTCGCAAGTCGCCTTCGACACCGCGTACGGATTGCGTGGCCGCAGCGGCGTCGACTCGTCCATGGGCAGCCGCTCGGGCCTGCCGTAGACCTCGCCGGAGCCTGCGAAAACCATCGCGGCCCCGGGCGCCTCCAGCCGCACGGCTTCGAGCACGTTCAGGGTGGTCTCGGCGTTTTCACGCAGGGTCCGCCTCGGGTGCTCCCACGAGTAGGGCACCGAGGCTTGCGCCGCCAGGTGGAACACCGCGTCCGGCCGGGCGTCGCGCACCCAGGCGCGCACGGCGTCCGCGTCGAGCAGCTCGAGCTCCTCCCGCGGCGGCGCGCCCACCTCGTCGCCGCGGGCACGCAGCAACTCGACCACTCGGCGCCCCGCGAAGCCGGCGCCGCCGGTGACCAACGCGCTCGGGCTCAGCTGACGGGCTCCTGCTCGCGCAGCCAGTCGACCGTCGCGGCGATGCCCTCCGGAACGTCGATCTGCGCCTCCCAGTGAAGCAGCCGCTTGGCCTTCTCGACCGAGGGCCAGCGCCTCTGGACGTCCACCTCGAAGCTCGGCTGGTGCTCCAGCTCCAGCTCGTCCGGCTCGTTCCCGCAGGCCTCCCAGATCACGCGCGCGATCTCCGCCACGGTCAACTCGCGCGAGGCCGACACGTTGAAGTCCTCGTTTACACCGGCCGGGTGCGACATCGCGGTCACGACCCCGTCGGCGATGTCGTCGACGTGGGTGAGCGTGCGCGTCTGCTCGCCCGAGCCGAAGATCTGCAGCGGCCGCTGTCCGGAGAGCACCTTGCGGATCAAGTCGGGCACCGCGTGCGCGATCCCCGGCTCGGCGTCGGGCATCTCGCCCGGCCCGTACGCGTTGAAGGGACGGCAGATCGTGAAGGGCAGCCCGTGCTCGTCGTGCAGTGCCCGGCAGTAGACCTCGCCGGCCAGCTTCGAGAAGCCGTAGGCCGAGCGTGGCGCGGGGCAGTCGAGCAGGTGCTCCTCGGTGGTGGGGAACTGCGTGGCGCGCTCGAAGACCATCGACGAGGACACGTACACGAGGCGCTCCACGCGCCGGTCCAGTGCCGCCCTGAAGACCGAGTTGTAGAGCCCGTTGTTCACCTCGAGCAGCGTGTGCGGCAGCCTGTGGAAGTTCGCAATCCCGCCCACGATCGCGGCCAGGTGGATCACGTGCGTGCAGCCGTCCGCGGCCGCGCGCGCCTCGTCGAGCAGGCGCAGGTCGCCGGTGTGCACCTCGCACGACTCGCGCATCCAGGCGGGCGCCTCGCGCTGGTCGGACACGCGCACCTCGAAGCCCGGGTCCCCGACCAGCCGCCTGACGACCGCCGCGCCGATCGTGCCGGCGCCGCCGGTCACCAGCACTCGCGTCACGTGGCTACCAGCTCCTCCTGGGTCGCGAACACGCGGCCCGCTCCGCTCACGTTCCAGGGGTCCACGAGCACGGCGCCGGCTGGCAGCCGCTGCGCGAGCCGCTCGAACTCAGAGTGGTTGGTGGCGATGACCACGGCGTCGGCGCCGTCGAGAGCGGCGTCGATCGACTCGGACTCCGCCGGCAGATGCGGGTCGTGGCGCGCCACGTGCGCCAGCTCGCGCTCGAGCAGCCGCACGAGCTTGAAGGCGAGCGAGTCGCGCGCGTCGTCGGAGTCGCGCTTGAAGGTCAGCCCGAGCACGGCGACCTTGCGGTCGCGCAGCGAGCCCCCGAGGCGCTTCTTCAGCCCCTCGACCAGGAACAGCGGCACCGTCTCGTGCACGCGCGAGACGGCCAGGAGCATGCCCGGCGCGGACGAGCGCTCCTCCGAGAAGGCGAAGTCCTTGCGCAGGCAGGTGCCCGAGGTCAGGCCCGGCTGGTCCATGCCGCCGCGGGGGTAGTCGCGGTTGATCAGCTCGATCACGTCGAACACGTTCGCGCCCCACTGCTCGCAATTCATCATCAGCAGGTTGGGCAGAGCGAACTGCGCGTAGCGCAGGATGTTTGTCCAGATCTTCGCCAGCTCGGCCTGCACCGGGGTGGTCTGCACGATCTGCGTGCCGAAGACCTTGAACAGCTCCGCCGCGCGCACGCCGGAGCCCTCGCCGACGCCGCCCACGATCGTCGGCAGGGTGGCGATCTCCTCGAGGAAGTGGTTCTCGGCGATGCGTTCCGGCACGTGCGACACGAACAGGTCCTCGCCCACCCGGAAGCCGCGCCGCTGCTCCACGTAGCCGGCCACCCACTCGGTGGTGCCCGGGGCCACCGTCGAGCGCAGCACCAGCGAGTGGTTCTCGCGCAGGACCGGCAGCAGGTCGTCGATCACGCCGCGGATCTGCGACACGTCGATCTCGATGTGCACGTGGGCCGGGGTGCCCAGCGTGAGCACCACCTGGTCGGCCCGCGCCGCCTCGGACACCGCGCGCGTGCGCTCGAAGCGGCCATCGCGCAGCACCTCCTCGAGCAGCTCCTGCGTGCCGGTCTCGTTGAAGGGCATCTCGCCGGCGTCGAGCGAGCGCAGCACCGACTCCTCGCGCTCCACGCCGATCACGTGAAGGCCGCGCTTGGCGAACGACAGCGCGAGCGGCAGCCCGACCCGGCCCAGGCCGACTACGGCGACGCTCTGCTCCATGGCCGCCAGCCTACGCCCCGCGCCAGGCGCGCTGGGCGAGCAGCTGCCGGGCCACGGAGATCACGAAGCGCGGGTTGAACCAGAGGTAGCGCGGCAGCAGGCGGCGCGGCTCCTGGGCGATGCGGTAGAGCCACTCCATGCCGTGCTCCTGCATCCAGGTGGGCGCCTGCGAGATGCGGCCGGCGTGGAAGTCGAAGGCAGCGCCCACGCCGCACATCACGGGCACGTCGAGCGCGGAGCGCATGCGCGCCATCCACTTCTCCTGCTTCGGCACGCCGATGCCCACCCACAGAACGTCGGGCTTGGCCTCGTTGACCTGTGCGATCAGCGAGTCCTCCTCCTCGCGCGTGAGCGGGCGGAAGGGGGGCGAGTAGCCGCCCACGATCTGGATGCCGGGATGGCGGCGGCGCAGGCTGAGCGCGAGCTGCGCCAGCGAGCCCTGGTCGCGCCCGCCGTAGAGCCAGACGCGGTGGCCGCGCTCGGCGCAGCGGTCGCTGTAGCGGAGCATGAGCTCCGGCCCGTAGACGCGGTTCTCGAGCTGCTCGCCGAGCATGTTCACGGCCCACACGAGCGGCATGCCGTCGGGCACCACCAGCGTCGCGCCGCGCAGCGCGGCGAGCGTCTCGGGCTCGTCCTGGGCAACCATCACGGCGTGCACGGGCGCGGCGCAGAAGTAGCCCTTCTCGCGCGTCTCGACGAGCCGGTCCATCACCGACATGACCTCGTCGTAGTCGGTCACGGCCACGGGGATGCCGAGCAGCTCGCGCCGCTTGACGCCGGCGGCGGCCGAGGACGCGTGTTCAGCTCTGGCATCGAGTTCTGGACCCACCGCGCTCAAGCGAGCGAGTCTAGCCGGGCTCCGGGGTTATCTTGCAACCGCATGCGTGGCGCCCCCGGCGAAGCGCGGCTGCTCGCCTCCGGCGCGCTGCTGCAGCAGGCAGCACAGGCGAGCGGGCTCATCGTCCTGCTCGTGATCGTGACCGTGCTCGCCCGGCGGCTGTCGGTGGCCGAGCTGGGCAGCTACGGACTGGTGGCGTCGCTGGCCGGCTACCTGCTGGTGTTCCGCAACAGCCTGGCCGCGTCCGCGGTGCGCGCGATGGCGGCGGCCACCGAGCCCGAGGAGCGTGGCGCGGTGTTCTCGGCGGCGGCGGTGATGTACGTGGGCGTGGCCGTGGCGACCGGCGTACTGATCGCGGCGGCGGGCTGCCTGATCGCCGCCACGATCCTCTCTGGCCGGCTCGCCACGCAGGCCACGACGGGCGCGCTGCTGCTGGGGTTGACCAGCGCGATCGGGTTGAGCGCGACGATCTTCCTGGACGCGTTGCGTGCCGAGCGCAGGCTGGTGCTGGGCGCGAGCCTCGAGATCGGCGGCGTGGCGATCCACCTGGCGGTGATGCTGGCGCTGATCTTCGGCGGCGCCGGCCTGGGCGTGGTGATCGGGCTGAGCGGCGCCATTCCGCTTTGGAGCGGAGCGCTCGCCGCGACGGCGGCCAGGCGCGCGCTGCCGTGGGCGCGGCGCCGGCCCGGCAGCTTCACGCGCGAGCGTCGCGCGCAGATCGTGCCTACCGCCGGCCGCCTCCTGGCCGTGGAGCTGTCGAACCTCGTGATGTACTCGCTCGACCGCGTGATCCTCGGCGCCTACGGCGCGCCGCGGACGGTCGGCCTGTACGAGGGGCCGGTGCGTTCGCACAACCTCATCTATGCCCTCGGCGGGGCGCTGGCGGTGCCCACCGTGCCCACCGCCTCGCGCTACGTGGCCGGCGGCGAGACGCGGCGGCTGCGCGAGCTGGCGCTGCGCGGCTCGCGCTACACGCTGGCGCTGTTCGTGCCGCTGGTGGTCACGCTCATGGCGCTCGCCAAGCCGCTGCTGGAGGCATGGCTGGGCAAGCGCTACGGCTCCGGCGCCGAGGCGCTCACGATCCTCGTGTCCTACTGGCTGCTCTACGGGGCCCTGGTGGTCACGCCCGGCTTCCTGGTGGGCGCCGGCCGCGCCCGCGAGCTGGCCCGCGTGCTCGTGGGGGTGGCCGCGGCCAACCTGGCGCTGTCGCTGGTCCTGACCCCGTCGCTGGGCCTGGAGGGGCCGGCGCTCGGCACCGCGATCCCGTTCGCGCTGGCCTTCCCGCTGTTGCTTCGCAACGGGCTTTTGGCATCCGGCGCCACGCTCGGCGATCTGGCCCGCCGCGCCTGGCTGCCGGCCTACTCGCTCGGCGCGCTGCTGGCCGGCGCCCTGCTGGCGCTGCGCGCCGGCGCGGGACTCAACTCGCTGACCGCCGTGGCCGCCGCGGGGGTGGGCGGCGTACTGGTCTACTGGGGCGCCTTCTACCTGCTCTGGCTGGCGCCCGACGAGCGGGCACTCGTGCGCGGGCTGGTCAGCCGGCCCGGTACCTGACCGGGAGCCCCGTCAGCTCGCCCAGCAGCGGGGCGCCGGCGTCGCGGTCAGACACGGCCAGCTCCAGGTCCGGCCACTCGATGCCCACGGCCGGGTCGTTGAAGCGGAAGCCGCCCTCGAGCGCCGGGTCGTAGTAGGTCGAGCACTTGTAGATCACGTCGGCCAGGTCACTCGTCACGCAGAAGCCGTGGGCGAAGCCCTCGGGGGCGTAGAGCTGGCGCCCGTTCGCGTCATCGAGCTCGTAGGACTCCCACTCCCCGAAGCTCGGCGAGCCGTCGCGCACGTCGGCAAGCACGTCCACCATCGAGCCGCGCGCGCAGCGCACGAGCTTCGCCATGCCGCGCTGGAAGTGCATGCCGCGCAGCACGCCCTTGCGCGAGCGCGAGTGGTTGTCCTGCACCCACTCCTCCGCCACGCCCAGCTCCTCGAACACGTTCTTTCGGAAGGTCTCCTGGAAGAAGCCGCGCTCGTCGCCGTGCACGGAGGGCTCGATCAGCACGGGCCCGTGCAGGCGTGTCTCCAGCCGTCTCATCGCGCTCGCACCCTAGTCAAGCCCGGGCTCGGCGCGGTCGGCGATCAGCTCCGCCAGGGCCAGCGCGGACGTGGCCGCAGGCGAGGGCGCGTTGCGCACGTGCAGCGCGCGCGGCGACTCGTGAACGAGGAAGTCGTCCAGCAGGCCGCCGTTGCGGCGCAGCGCCTGCGCGCGCACCCCGGTGAAGAACGGCTCGAGGTCCGATGGCTCCAGCTCGGGCACGTACTGCGCCGCCTCGCGCGCCAGCGATGCGCGGCTGAGCGCGTGCCGCAGCTCGCTGACGCCGGTGCGCCAGAAGCGGCGCGCCATGCGCCACGTGCCCGGCCAGGCGAGCGAGCGCGCCCGCGGCGCCAGCAGCGCCGTCGGCCCCAGCGACACCTCGCCGTCCACGTGGCGGCTCAGGTGCACGCCCAGGAACGGCAGCCGCG
>DAIMGB010000047.1:0-1763 GCA_036724195.1 Thermoleophilaceae bacterium | reverse complement strand
TCGGGCACCGGGTAGATCAGCCCGCGCACCAGCTCGCGGCGCTCGGGACGCAGCTTCAGGTAGGCGCCGCGGAAGGGCACGATGCGCGGGTCGGACGGCGCGCCCGCGCTCACGGCAAGCCGGTCGGCCGCCGCGCCGGCGCACAGCACGGTGAAGCGAGCCCTCGTCTCACCGTCGCCGTGGACCAGCGCCACGCGCTCGCGGCGCGGCTCCAGCCGCTCCACGCCGCAGCCGGTGACCACCGGCGTGCCACGCTCCGCGAGGTCGGCCGCGAACGCCCGCGCGACCGCCCGGAAGTCCACGATGCCCGTGGCCGGCGAGTGCAGCGCCCCGGCGCCGCGCGCGTGCGGCTCCAGCTCCGTCAGCTCGCCGCCGCCGAGCCGGCGCAGCCCCGGCACGCCGTTCTCGCGCCCGCGCCGTTCGAGCTCGTCGAGCCCGGCCAGCTCGCCGTCGTTGCGGGCCACGATCAGCTTGCCGCAGCGCTCGTGCGCTATCCCGCGCTGCTCGCAGTAGTCGTACAGCCGGCGGGAGCCGCTCACGCACAGCTTCGCCTTCAGGGAGCCGGGCTCGTAGTAGATGCCGGCGTGCACCACGCCGCTGTTGCGGGCGGTCTGGTGCATGCCGATCTCCGGCTCGCGCTCCAGCACGACGGCGTCGAGGCCGGGCCTGCGCCCGGTCAGCTCACGCGCCACCGCCAGCCCGACGATGCCGCCGCCCACAACGGCCAGGTCGCACTCGCCCGGCGCCTCCACCGGGCGGCTAGCCGGCTTGCTTGTACGGGACGCCGCTGGCCAGCAGCTCTAGGTCGGCGTCCACCATGAGCCGCACCAGCTCCTCGAAGTTCGTGTGCGGCTCCCAGCCGAGCTGGCGCTTTGCCTTCGAGGAGTCGCCGACCAGGTGCTCCACCTCGGCCGGGCGCAGGAAGCGCGGGTCGAGCTCCACATACTGCTCGTGGTCGAGGCCCGCCTGGTCGAAGGCCACCTCCACCAGCTCGCGAACGCTGTGCGCCTCGCCGGTGGCGATCACGTAGTCGTCTGGCTCGTCGTCCTGCAGCATCATCCACATGGCCTCGACGTAGTCCTTCGCGTAGCCCCAGTCGCGCTCGGCGGCGAGGTTCCCGAGTCCCAGCTTGTCCTGCAGCCCGAGCTTGATCGCGGCCGCGGCATGGGTGACCTTGCGGGTGACGAACTCGAGCCCGCGGCGCGGCGACTCGTGGTTGAAAAGAATGCCTGAGCATGCCCAGAGGTCGTACGACTCGCGGTAGTTGACCGTGATGAAGTGGGCGTAGCACTTGGCCACGCCGTAGGGCGAGCGCGGGTAGAACGGCGTGGACTCCTTCTGCGGGATCTCGAGCACCTTGCCGAACATCTCCGAGGACGAGGCCTGGTAGAAGCGAGCCTCGGGAACGACCTCGCGCACGGCCTCGAGCATGCGCGTGACGCCCGTGGCGGTGAACTCGGCGGTCAGCACCGGCTGCGACCACGACGCGGCGACGAACGACATGGCCGCCAGGTTGTAGACCTCCACCGGCTCGCACTCGCGGAGCACGTCGGTGAGCGAGCGCTGGTCGAGCAGGTCGCCGGTGTGCAGGGTGATGTCGTCGCGGAAGTGCTGCAGGCGCTGGAAGGTCTCGGTCGAGGAACGCCGGACCATGCCGTGCACCTCGTAGCCCTTCTCGAGCAGAAGCTCGGCCAGGTACGAGCCGTCCTGGCCTGTGATGCCCGTGACGAGGGCGCGCTTGCCGGTCAGTTTGAAGCCTCGGC
>DAIMGB010000046.1:0-8905 GCA_036724195.1 Thermoleophilaceae bacterium | reverse complement strand
ACGCCCGACAGCGCGATCTGGAAGGTCAGCCGCGAGTGGGTGCTCATGCTCGGCGGCGGCCGGGCGCTGCTGCTCCAGGCGGCGCACCCCCTGGCGCTCGCCGGCGTGATGGAGCACTCCGACTACGAAGCCGGGCCGTGGAAGCGGCTCGAGCGCACAATGGACGCGGTCTGGACCGCCGTCTACGGCGCCCCGGAGGAGGCCGAGCGGGTCGGCCGGCGCGTGCGGACCATCCATTCGCGCGTGAACGGCCGGTTGAGCACCGCGATGGGGCCCTTCCCGGCCGGCACGCCCTACGACGCGAAGGACCCCGAGCTGCTGCTCTGGGTGCACGCCACCCTCGTGGACACGGCGCTGCTGATGTACCGCACCTACGTCGGGCCGCTGTCAGCCGTGGAGGTGGAGGCCTACTACCAGGACATGAAGGCGCTGGCCCGCCTGTTCGGCACGCCGGAGGAGGCGATCCCCGAGAGCTACGGCGACTTCGTGGCGTGGTGGCGCGCGATGCTGGCCAGCGAGGCCATCTGCGTGACGCCAGAGGCGCGAGCGCTGGCCGCCACCGTGCTTCGCCCGCCGCTGCCGGTCGTGGCCCGCCCGGCCTGGGAGCTCGTCAAGTTCGCCACCGCCGGCTTCCTGCCCGCCGAGCTGCGGCGCGGCTACGGCTTCACCTGGACCCCCGCCCACCGTGCCGTGCTGGCGGCCTCGGCCGAGGGCGTCCGCCGCGGCTTCTTGCCGCTGCTGCCCGACCTGGCCCGCGCGCTGCCGGGAGCGCGGGCCGCCGAGCGCGAGCTGGCCGCGTGAAGGTGGCGGTGGCAACCGACGAGCGCACCGGCGTGGCCGACGCGCTCGTGGCCGAGCTCGAGCGGCGCGGCCACGAGCCGCTCCTGCACGGCGCCTTCAGCGAAGAGGAGCGCGACGACTGGGCCTGGGCCAGCGAGGCGGCCGCCCGTGACGTGGCCGAGGGCCGCGCCGAACAGGCCATCGTCTGCTGCTGGACCGGCACGGGGGCCTCGATCGCGGCGAACAAGGTGCCCGGCGTGCGCGCCGCCCTGTGCGGCGACGCCCAGACCGCCAGCGGCGCGCGCAAGTGGAACGACGCGAACGCGCTCGCCCTGTCGCTGCGCACCACCAGCGAGCCGCTGCTGCACGAGATCCTCGACGCCTGGCTCGCCGGCCAGCCCAGCCCGGACTCGGACGACCGGGCCAACGTCGAGCACGTGGACGAGATCGGCTGAGGCTCAGCCGCCGCCGTAGCGCAGCGCGAGGGCCGCGTCACGGCCGTCGCCGTCGCTGCTCGCGCTGGCGGTCTTCACGTTCACGAAGCCCGACAGCCCATACGTCTTGCCGGCGCGCGCCAGCGCCTTGAAGCGGCCCGGGCGCACCAGCGGGGCCACGGCCACCGCGTAGCCGTGGCGGTTTGTGCGCTGCGTACGGCTGCCGGCGAAGGTCACGCGGGCGCCCTTCACGGGCTTGCCGTGCCGGGTCACGCGCACGCGCACCCGCACGCGGCGGGCGCCGTCGCGCAGGCGCTTGACCGCGACCTTAAGAGCACGGGTGCCGGGCCGCGGCACGAAGTGCAGCAGCGCCGTCGAGGGGCCGTAGGTGGCCTTGCAGCCCGACGCCACCGGGCTGATCAGCCAGTGCAGCTCGCCACCGAGCATGTGGACCGTGTCGATGCCCTCGGACTCGCCGCAGATCTTGGCCTCGATCTCGAGCCGGCGCTTGCCCGTGGTGGGGTTTACCGCCCAGGTTTGGAAGCGGCTCCCATCGGCGCCCGGGATGAGCAGGCTGCCCTTCCGGAACACGGCGCCCGTCACCCCGGTCGGCGGCACGGCCCGTGCCAGCCGCGCGACCGCGTGGATCGGCGCGGCACCGGGTCCGGCGTTCGCTGGGCTCACGTCCGCGGCAGAGTAGGCGAGCAGGTCGTTGCCGCTGCTGGTCCAGACGCGCGAGCCGTCGGGCGACACCTCGTCCCACATCGCCTTCGGGATCTCGGCCGGCGAGAGCTTCACGTAGTAGCGCCAGGCGAGCGTGCCGGGATCGGCGACGCCGAACGCGCCGGTCTTGCACGGGTTCGTGTCCGGCGCGCCGGGCGCGAAGCACTCCATCGGAAGCAGGATGCGGCCGCCCTCGGCGCGGTCGTAGCTCGGGTCGCCCATGTGGTTGTAGCCCTCGGTGGCCTGCACGCCGGGCGGGATCTCGCTGCCATTCCCCGCCGTTTGGGCCAGCAGCGGCGTGGTGCGCCACAGCCCCTGGAAGACCCCGTCGAAGTAGACGTGCTTGCCGCTCGGGTCGGAGGTCAGTCCCTGGAAGTAGGTGATCGGAAGGGAGCTTTCGCCGGTGAGCACCCAGCGGCCGGGGTCCTTTGCCTGGGCGGCGGCGGGCATCGCCGACAGCGCTGCAAGGACCGCCGCAATGGCCAGGCGCTTCACAGAGCCGAGATTATCGCCTTGCATTTATCTGAACGATCGGGTAATAATCCCCCGCCATGACGATTGAACAAGAACGGATCAGCCCGGAGGACGACGCCCTGCAGGTGCTGCTGGACGCCGACATCGACCGCGTGATGGCGGGGCTCGACCGCATCGTGGAGGCCGCCCCCTCCTACTCGCGCCTGTTCTCGCGCTGGGAGAACCAGCCCTGGAGCTCCGAGCAGTTCGACTTCTCGCTGGACGCCGAGCAGTGGCGCGGCGACGGCTTCACGCCGCTCCAGAAGGAGTTCATCCAGTGGAGCATGTCGTCGTTCTTTCTGGGCGAGGAGCGCGTGACCACTGAGCTGCTGCCCTTCGCGATCGCCGCGCCCTCGCACGAGGCGCGCGCCTTCCTGGCCACGCAGATCTCGGACGAGGCCAAGCACATGGTCTTCTTCGACCGCTTCTACCGGGAGGTCTTCGGGGTGGACGCCGAGACGCTCACGAAGAACCTCGAGGAGCAGCGGCCCAGCATGAACGGCGAGTGGGGCCAGCTGTTCGACGGAATCCTGCACGACTGCTCCGAGGCGCTGCGCAAGGACCCCTCTGACATGGATGCCCTGGTACGCGGCGTGACCGTGTACATGGTGGTCATCGAGGGCACGCTGGCGCTCACCGGCGCGCGCTTCATCATCCGCACGCTCAAGGAGGCGGACATGCTGCCGGGCTTTCGCCAGGGCTTCACCGCGGTCAACCGCGACGAGTCCCGCCACGTCGGCTTCGGAGTGAAGTTCCTGGCCGACGCGATCCGCGAGGACCCGCGCCACAAGGCAACCATCCAGGACACGCTCCAAGAGACCCTGCCGATCGGCACGCTGGCGCTGGCGCCGCCGATGGTGGACGACCCCTACGACTTCGAGACCCCGTTCGGCGTCAAGTCGGCCGAGGTCTACGACTACGCCATGCGCTCGCTGTCGAAGAAGCTGGCCGCGATGGGCATGGAGCCGCTCGGTGCCTAGGGTTCAGGCCGCGCGCGGCCCCGGACGGCCGCCCTCGGGGGCACGCGAGCGCGTGCTCCAGGCCGGGCTCGACGTGCTCAAGGCAGAGGGCTACGCCGGGTTGACCACCGCCAAGGTCGCGGCCCGCTCAGGCCAGAACAAGGCCCTGATCGGCTACCACTTCGGCTCCAAGCAGGGGCTCGTGGCGGCGGTGGGGCGCGAGCTGGCCGAGTCGATCACCGAGGAGGTGATCGGCGGGCTGGGCCGTACCGACACGGTGGCCGAGATCGTCGGCGGCGTGATGGACGGGCTCTGGCGGGTGATGGATGGCGACGAGCGCCTGGCGCGGCTCTACTTCGACCTCGCCGCCGTGTCCGTGGTGGAGCCGGACGTGCGCGAGGTGATGCGCGAGATGAAGGCGTCCTGGCGCCAGGTCACCGCCGGGCTCCTGACCGCCGCGGAGGACGGCCCGGCCAAGCGCGACGCCGAGGCCGCCGG
Source organism: Thermoleophilaceae bacterium (assembly GCA_036724195.1). Taxonomy (GTDB): domain Bacteria; phylum Actinomycetota; class Thermoleophilia; order Solirubrobacterales; family Thermoleophilaceae; genus DATACN01. The sequence continues at coordinate 4,998 of DAIMGB010000046.1, read as the reverse complement.
CATCTACGTGCTCGCGGGCATCGAAGGGCTCGTGCTGGAGCGCCTCGACCGAGGCGAGACACGCGCGCTCAAGCGGGCGATGCGGATGTTCGTGAACTCGGCGGCGAGAGCGCTCAGCGCACCCTGAAGCGCTTCGTCTTCGGCGAGTGGCCCTTGTTGCCGGCCGTATCCCGCAGCCGCAGCCCGGCCCGGTAGCGCCCGGCCTTCAGGTGGCGGAACGTGATGCTGCGCTTGCCCTTGCCGAGCAGCCTGGTGATGACCTTGTCGGTCGGACCGCTGACCGCGACGCGCACCCGCGACTTCTCGGAGAGCTTGAAGCTGACCTTCATGGTCCTGCCGGAGACCTTTGCCTTGAGGCCGCTGACGCGCGGCAGCGAGGTGTCCGGGAACGGCGGCGGACCGACCTCCACCGCGCCGTGCATGAACGAGTGCACCTGGCAGTGGTAGAGAAAGCGCCCAGCCTTGGGAAAGCTGCGCTTGAAGGTGCCGGAGGTCTTGAACGGCGAGCTGAAGCTCATGGTCTGGTTCGCCCTGGTCGTGACGGTGTGCTGGTCCATGCCGGTCCAGTGCCAGGTGACGGTGTCGCCCGGTTGGATCCTCACCGTGGGCGCGGTCGCCGTGGGCGACTCGTAGAAGTCGTCGCCGATCGTGACGTCCGCGTTGCTCGCGGCCAGGGCTGGGGCCGGAATGGCCAGCAGCGCGAGCAGGGTCAGAAGGCCGGCAAATCGCATCGCCACAAGATAGACGCGGCTCAGGCCCGAAAGTTCCGCTTAGGATGCCGCCGGATGGCAGACGAGCAGCAGCCGCCGCTGATCGACCCGGGGGCACTGGCGGGATTCCTCGACGAGCACGGGATCGGCGAGGGCGAGCTGAGCGCGGAGCGGATCGGCGAGGGCCACTCGAACGTGACCTTCCTGATCGAGCGGGGCGGCGAGCGCGTGGTGCTGCGGCGCCCGCCGCGGCCGCCGCTGCCCCCCTCGGCCCACGACGTACTGCGGGAGGCGCGTGTGCTGCAGGCCGTCGAGCCCACCGACGTGCGCGTGCCGAAGGTGCTGGCCACCTGCGATGACGAGTCGGTGCTGGGCGTGCCCTTCTACCTGATGGAGGAGGTGCGCGGCACCGTGATCACGGACACCGTGCCCGACGCGCTCGACAACCCCGAGGGCCGCGAGGGCGTGGGCCGCGAGCTGATCGAGGCGCTCGCCGAGGTGCACGCGGCCGACTGGGATGCGCTCGGCCTGGACGGCTTCGGCAAGCCGAGCGGCTACCTCGAGCGCCAGCTCAAGCGCTTCAACGGGCTCTGGGAGCACAACAAGACGCGCGAGGTCGAGCGCGTGCGCCAGGTGGGCGACTGGCTTGCCGAGAACATGCCCCGGTCGCAGCCCACGACGATCGTGCACGGCGACTACCGGCTGGGCAACGTGATGGTGGCCGACGCCACGCCGGCGCGCGTGGTGGCGATCTTCGACTGGGAGCTGTCCACGCTGGGCGACCCGCTCGCCGATGTCGGCTACATGACGGTGACCTGGGTCGAGCGCGACGACGCGGAGGGCACGATGTGGAGCCAGCCCAACGCGGTGACCCGCGCCGAGGGCTGGCCGACCCGCGACGAGCTGGTGGCGCTTTACGAGGAGCGCAGTGGGCGCTCGGTCTCGGATCTGCGCTGGTACCAGGCGCTGGCGCTCTGGAAGGCGTCGGTGTTCATGGAGGGCAACTTCAAGCGCTTCCAGGCCGGCAACAGCGACGACCAGTACCTGGCCGCCTTCGACGAGGGCGTGCCCGCGCTGGCCGACGCCGCCTGGGAAGCGGCCAACGCTCCCGCCCCGAAGACGTGAAGGGCCTGCTGGTGGACTTCGGCGGGGTGCTCACCTCGAACGTGTTCGAGTCCTTCCGCGAGTTCTGCGAGGACGAGGGGATCGACCCCAACAGCGTCAAGACTCTGTTCCGCGAGAACCCCGAGGCGCTCGGGCTGGTGCGCTCGCTGGAGGTCGGCGACATCAGCGAGGAGGGCTTCTCACGCGAGTTCGGCGAGCTGCTCGGCATCGAGGACCGCGACGACCTCGTGAACCGCATGTTCGGCCACATCCGCCCGGACGAGGCGATGGTCGAGGCGGTCAAGCGGGCGCGGGCGGCGGGCGTGCGCACCGGCCTCCTGTCGAACTCGATGGGCGCCGGCCGCTACGACCGCAGCACCTTCCCCGAGCTGTTCGACGGCGTGGTGATCTCGGGCGAGGTGGGCATGCACAAGCCCCAGCCGGAGATCTTCGAGCTGGCCTGCGAGCGCGTGGGCCTGGCGCCGGCCGACTGCGTGTTCGTGGACGACCTGCGCGAGAACTGCGAGGGCGCCGAGGCGATTGGCATGACTGCCCTGCTGCACCGCGGCGCGGACACCACGCTGCCCGAGCTCGAACGCCTGCTGGGCGTCGAGCTGCGCTAGATCCCGGGGATCTTGTCGCGCAGGTCCTGGAGCTCGGCGTGGAGGCCCGCGATCGTCGACTGGAGCGGGGAGATGTCGTCGCGCAGGCCGCGCACCTGCGTCTCGAGCTCGTCGACCCTCGAGGCCAGGTCGCGCTCGACCTGAGGCAGCGCGCGCACCGCCTCCAGCAGGTCGTCCAGGTCGCCTTCGCGCTCGGTCAGCCTGCGAACGCCGTTGGCCAGCGTGTTGAGGTCGTCGAAGGCACGCAGCACCATGCGCGGCGGGATGGAGAGAGCCTCGAACACCGGCGGCAGTCTGGCAGGCTCAGGGCGTGCTGCTGGTGCTTTGGGACATCGACGGGACGCTCGTGGACTCGGCGGGCCACGGCCGCTACGCCTTCGACGACGCCTTCGAGGCGGTCACCGGCCGGCCCTTCGAGGCCCGCGTGGAGATGGCCGGCCGCACCGACCACCAGATCGCAATGGACATGCTGGACGGCCGGGACGGGCAGCTGCCGCTCCTGCTCGAGGAGCTGGCCGCCGCGCTCGGGCGGCGCCAGGAGCTGATCCGCGCGGAGGGCCGCGCCTACCCCGGCACGCACCGGCTGCTGGAGACCCTTGCCGGCACCGACGGGGTGGCGCAGTCCCTGCTGACCGGCAACCTCGAGGTGAACGCGGCGGTGAAGCTCGGCGCCGTCGGGCTGGAGCGCTGGCTGGACTTCGAGCTGGGCGCCTACGGCTCCGACCCGCACGAGCGGCGCTCCGACCTGGTGGCGATCGCCCGCGAGCGGGCCGAGGCCAAGCTCGGCCTGCCCGTCGAGCCCGTGCTGGTGGGCGACACTCCGCTCGACGTGCTGGCCGCCCGGGAGGCCGGCGCGCGCGCAGTGGCCGTGGCCACAGGCTTCAGCAGCTACGAGGAACTCGAGGCCGCTCGGCCCGACGCCGTGCTGCGCGACCTGAGCGACACCGAGAGCGCGCTCCGCGCCATCACCGCTTCCACTTGACGCTGCAGCCCACCGGCTCGGTCTCGGCCGGTTCCGGAGTGGAGCCCGCCAGCAGCGCGTCGAGGGCGGAGCGCAGCCAGGCGGCGTCCAGCGACGGGTCCTGATGGTCGGCGTCGGGCGCGCCGCGGTAGGCCAGCCGGCCGTCGGAGCCCACCACGAACACGTCCGGCGTGGTCTTCGCGTCGTAGTCGCGCGCGACCGACTGGTCCTCGTCGCGCAGGTAGGGCAGCGGCCAGCCGCCGTCGGCGTCGACCCGCTCGCGCATCGCGTCGAACGAGTCGCGCGGGTAGCGCTCGGCGTCGTTGGGGTTCACCAGCACCACGTTCACGCCGCGGTCGGCGTAGTCGCGCGCCACCGCGACGATGCGGTCGTGCCAGGCCAGCGCGTAGGGGCAGTGGTTGCAGGTGAACACCAGCACCGACGGGGCCTGCCCGTCAGCCGGGAAGGCGTGCTGCTCGCCGTCGGTGCCCGGCAGCGTGAACGCCGCCGCCACGTCACCGATGGCCGGCATCGACCTTCCTGATCGCGTCCCGCACGTCGCCGGGGTCGGGCGTGGGCGACGGGCGGCCGTCGCGCAGCCGGTACAAGCGGCAGGTCAGCCCGGCGGGCGCGCCCTCGCCCGGCGGCAGCAGGTCCTCACCATCGAGCCTGATCGTCGGCGAGCCGGGGAAGCCCTCGCGCTCCGCCTGCTCCTCCGACTCGATCTCGATCACGTCCACGCCGTCGGGATCGAGTCCCTCGCTGCGCAGCACGTGCTTCAGCTCGTCGAGCGCCTGCGGATAGGAGGGGCAGCCCTCCCACCAGAGCAACTCAACCCTCATGGACCTCCACGCGCTCGATCACGACCGGCTCCACGGGCTGGTCGCCGGCGCCGGTCTCCACGCCCTCGATGGCCTCGACGGCCTCCATGCCCGCGCCGACCTTGCCGAACACCGTGTGCTTGCCGTCGAGCCAGGGCGCGGCCTCGGTGGTCACGATGAAGAACTGGCTGCCGTTGGTGTTCGGGCCGCGGTTGGCCATCGCCAGCGCGCCGCGCTCCACCTTGTGCTCGCTGAACTCGTCCTCGAACTCGTAGCCCGGGCCACCCGTGCCAGTGCCCTGCGGGCAGCCGCCCTGGATCATGAAGTCGGGGATGATGCGGTGAAAGGTGAGGCCGTCGTAGTAGCCGTCGTTCGAGAGCTTCAGAAAGTTATCCACCGTCTTCGGCGCTTCGCCCTCAAACAGCTCGACCACGATCGGGCCGTGGTTTGTGTGCAGCGTGGCCTGGCTCATGTCCGCTTCGCAACCTCCAGCTTGAGTTCGGTTCCCCGGATCTTTCGGCCGCTCACCTTCTCGACCACCTCGCCCGCCCGCTCCGAGGGCACCTCGACGAAGCTGAAGCGCTCGAGCACGCGCACGTTGCGCACGTCGGAGTTCTCCAGGTGCGTGTTGTCCACCACCGCGCCCACCACGTCAGCCGGCTCGAGGCCGCCGCCGCGCCCGGCGCCCAGCACGAGCTTCACGTAGGGCACCCCGTCGCGCTCCTGCGGCTTGGTGTGGCGCGGCCGGCGCGTCTCGCGGTCGCCCCGCGGCTTCCGCT
>DAIMGB010000045.1:0-8969 GCA_036724195.1 Thermoleophilaceae bacterium | reverse complement strand
TAGGAGAACAGCAGCCCGGCCCAGAGGAAGGCCAGCAGGCCGATGCCCACCCACGGCTTCACGCGGCCGGCCGCCAGCACGGCCAGCAGCACGGCAATGCCGAGCACGAGGTGGCGGCCGTAGAGGCTCGGGTCGCCGAACAGCGAGGTCACGCGGAAGTAGTCCGTGTTCGCGTTCGACACCTGCAGGTTGGGCGCGAAGAAGAACAGCTTGTGGGTGGCCGCCTGCCACAGGCCCACCGCCGCGAACAGCGCCGCAAGGGACACCCCTGTGATGCCGAGCTTGCGCACCAGGCCGGGCGGGAACGGCGAGCGCGCCACCACCGTCAGGAGCAGGGCGAAGGGGAGCGTGAAGAACACCAGCAGGTTCGCGGCGCCCTCGAGGTTCTCGGCCCACAGGAGCGACATGCACGCGAAGGCGAAGAAGGCGGCGGCCGGAAGGGTGATCGAGCGGGGCAGCGCCCGCACCGTCTCGCCGCGCAGCGCGCGCCAGGCCAGCGCCATCACGGCGGCCACCAGCACGAAGTAGAGCGGCAGCAGGCGCCCCAGCGCCCCGTCGCGCGCGATCTTCACGAGCACCGCGCTGCCGGTGTCGAACTCGATCGGCGGCCGGAACGGCGCCGCCACCAGCACCGCGAGCGGCGCCAGCTGTGGGCGCTTCACGAGCAGGCTGGCCGCGGCGATCATCACCGCGGCCCCCAGCACGCCCGCAAACGCACCGGCGGGCGAGAGCAGCTGGTCCAGGCCGCCGGCTCCGATCGAGAGCACCAGCGCCAGCTCGGCCAGGGCCAGCAGCAGCAGGCCGGCCAGCAGCGTCAGGCGCCCACGGGCCAGGAGCGTCGCCACGGCCCCGAGCGCCCCGACGACCGCTGCTAGTTGGGCGCTGTCAGCGTGCTGCATGGCGTGGCGGCACCTTAATAGAGGCGCTGGCCGCCAATCACGCGGGGGGTCCGGGGGCGCGAGCCCCCGGCTGTGTCCGTTGGGCGGCGTCGCGGATGCCCTCGCCGCGGCCGGGCATCAGCTCCTGGCGGGCGTGCAGCCAGTAGCGGCGCGGGTCGCGCCCCGGCAGCACCAGCGCGGCGGCCGCGCGCGCGAGGTACGCCCAGGTCCAGCACACGCGCCAGAGGATGCGCGTGGCGTTCTGTCCGTGCTTTCGGAAGTAGAGCTCGCGGTTTCGGTGGAACTCCACGATCCGGCGGCTCATGCTCCGCGGGTCGTTGGAGAGCTGGTTGTGGTGCACGGCCCGCGCGCCCGGCACGAACAGGATCTCGAAGCCGGCGTCGCGCAGCCGCTTGCAGAAGTCGGTCTCGTCCGAGTACACGAAGAAGTCCGGGTCGAGGAAGTCCACCTGCTCGGCGGCCGAGCGCCGCACCAGCATCGCGCTGGACTGCACCCAGCCGACCTGGCGCACGCTGTCGCCGCGGCTCTGCACCGCGTAGCGATCCTGCACGAACAGCGCTGCCGCCAGCGCCCAGCCGGCGTCCGGGAGCCGCCAGGCGCACGGCACGGGCTCACCCTCGCTCGTAAGCAGCTGCGCGCCCGCCGCGGCGGCTCGCGGGTCGGCCTCGAGCGCGTCCAGCAGCGCCCGCGCGGCCCCGGGCTGGAGCTCGGAGTCCTCGTTCAGCAGCAGGCAGTAGCGCCCGCGCGCCTCGCGCAGCAGCGTGGAGTCGTTCTCCGCCTTGCCCGCGCGCCGCTCGAGCGCGAACAGGCGCGCCTGCGGGAAGCGCTCGCGCACGGCCTCGACGGAGCCGTCGCCGGAGGCGTTGTCCAGCACCAGCAGCTCGTGCTCCACCCCCTCGGGATGGGTGCGCTCGATCGCCTCCAGGCAGGCCAGCAGGAGGTCGCGGGCGTTCGTGTTGACCACGCAGTAGGAGAGCAGCATCAGCCCGCGGCGGCCCGCTCGAGCACCTCAAGCGCCCGCGCGGCCAGCTGGTCGCGGCCGAAATCGCGCTCGGCCAGGGCGCGAGCGTTGCGACCAAGGCGCCGCGCCAGCTCTGGGTCCGCGCGCAGCTGCTCGACCTTGTCGGCCAGGTCGCGCGCGTCGCCCGGCCTGGCGAACAACCCCGCCTCGTTCTGCTCGACGAGCTCGCGCATCCAGCCATCCGTGTTCACGATCGCCGGCCGGCCCGCGGCCAGGGTGTCGAACAGCTTGTTCGGCGAGTTGGTGGCCAGCACGGGCACGTCCTTGAACACCGTCAGGCAGGCGTCGGACGCCGCGGCAAGCCGCGCCACCGAGCTCTTGTCCGGCACCGGGTCCTCGAACAGCACGTTCGCGGCCCCCCGGCTCCGCGCCAGCTCCTCCAGCTCGCTGCGCCGCTTTCCCCCGCCCAGCAGCACGAAGGCCACCTGCTCCGGGTCGAGCAGCGCGGCGGCCTCGACCACCTGCGTCAGGTCGTTGGCCTCGCCCATCGCGCCGAAGTAGCTCACCACGAAGCGGTCCCCCAGACCCAGCCGCTCGCGCAGCTCGCTGCCGTCGCGTTCGGGCGAGAACAGCTCCAGGTCGGCCGCGTTCGGCACCAGCTCCACGGCGGTCACGGGCGCCCCGGCCTGGAGCACGCCGTCGCGGATGCCCGGCGACAGCGCGATCACCGCCGCCGCGCGGCGGTAGACAAGCCGCTCGAGGCCTCGCGCCAGCGCGCGCAGCAGCGGGTTCTCCAGGGCGCCCATCTGTATCGGCGCCTCGGGCCAGAGGTCGCGCACCTCGAAAACGAACGGCGCGCGCCAGCGCAGCGAGGCGAGCATGGCCGGCAATGCCATCGTCAGCGGCGGCGAGGTGGCGTAGATCACGTCGGGGCGCGGCCCGCGCAGCGCCGCCAGCGCGGAACCCGCGGCGAAGCGCGCGAAGGCCAGGATGCGGCGCGGGTAGCTCAGCGCCGTGGCGGTCATGTAGTCCGAGTAGGCGCCGCTCGCGCCCACCACCTCGATGCCGTCCACGGTCCTGTCGCCCTCGCCCGCGGTTACCATCCTCACCTCGTGGCCGCGCGCGACGAAGCGGCGGGCGAACTCGTAGGAGCGCGTGCCGCCGATCCCCTCGCGCGTGATGAAGAACTGATGCAGATAGAGGATGCGCATCTGACGCCGCGAGAGGCTAGCTGCAAGCACCCGGCTCGGCCGGGTGCGCGCGGATGATCGTGTCGTGCGGGTGAGCCGCGCGCTCGACGCCGCCCTGGCGGCGCTGCTGCTGCTGGTGGCCTCGCCGCTGCTGCTTGCCGCTGCGCTCGCCCTCAAGCTGGAGAGCCGCGGGCCGGTGATCTATCGCCAGCTGCGGGTGGGCCTGGGCGGCCAATCGTTCGAGCTTTGGAAGCTGCGCACGATGGTCAGCGGCGCCGAGGCGATGGGCGCCGGGATCTACGTGCTCGAGGGCGATGCACGCATCACGCGCGTGGGCCGGCTGCTCCGGCGCCTCTCGCTCGACGAGCTGCCGAACCTCGTGAACGTGGTGAAGGGGGAGATGGCGCTGGTGGGGCCGCGCCCAACGATCCAGGAGCAGGTGGACCGCTACACCGATCGCCAGCGCCGCCGGCTCGAGGTGAAGCCCGGCATCACCGGCTGGGCCCAGGTGAACGGGCGCGCGTCGCTGCCGTGGCCCGAACGCATCGAGCTGGACGTCTGGTACGTGGACCACCGCTCGCTGTGGCTGGACCTGCGGATCCTCTTGCGCACCGCGCGCCTCCTGGCGACCGGCCACGGCCTCTACAGCGACGACCTGCGCCAGGGCTGGTGAGCTAGCGGGTGATCCGCAGCGGCTCGAGCGGCGAGCGCCCGCGCTCCGAGTAGCGGTCGGCCTTGGTGGCCACGTAGTAGCGGTAGCTGCCCGTGGCGGGCGGCCGTACCCATGTGGAGAAGCGGCCCTTGCGGGTCTTCACGGCCTTCGTGTCGACCTTGCGCCAGGCGCCGCGGCGCCTGACCTGGAGCGCGAGGTAGACGAAGCGCTTGGCGGGCCCCACCGTGCCGAGCACCGGCAGCTTGATGCCGCGCAGGCCCCGCTTCGGCGCCTTGGACAGCGCGACCGCGGAGCGCACGCGCAGAAGCGCGGCGCGCGAGGCGCTCACGCGCAGCCCGGGCGCTCCCGGGAAGCGCAGCCGCACCTTGCCGGTGGTCTTGGGCTTCAGCAGAGCGGTGGCCACGCCGTCGGCGCCCGTGCGAACGCGCCGCGAGGTCTTCCAGCGGCCGGAGCGCAGCACCTGCACCTGCACGGGTTGGCCGCCCACGGGCCCGCCGGAGCCCATCAGGAGGCCGCGGTAGGCCACCAGCCCGCCGTAGCGCGTGCCCGGCGAGTCGAGCACCGCGGTCAGGCGCGTGGAGCCGGCGGGCAGCGGGCCCACGCCGCCGACCCGCCGGCGCAGCTCGGGAAGCTGCGCGTAGAGCGCGTTCCCGGGACAGGCGGTGGAGTTGGTGTCGCGGTGGCCCAGGACCCGCGGCAAAGTGACGTTGGCGCCGGCCCTGTAACGGTTGGTGTCGCCGCCGTTGCTGGTGAGCGTGACCGAGCCGGCCGTGGGCACGCCGTGCAGCGGCAGCTTCCAGCGGATCAGGCGCGCCATGGCGTCCAGCGCGACGCTCGTCTGCTGCACCGAGCTGTAGTCGCCGATGTTCGAGATGCCCGTGGTCTGGTCGTTGAAGCCCTGCGCCTGCGCGCCCACGACGGCCCGGTTCACGCCGCCGGCGCGCCCCTCGTAGAGCGTGCCGTACTTGTCGACGAGGAAGTTGTAGCCAATGTCGTTCCAACCGTTGGAGTTGCGGTGGTAGCGGCAGATCGCCAGCACGATGTCCTTCGCCTCGTCGGGCGAGTAGTCGTTCACGCTCACCGTGTGGTGGATGTAGGCGGCCTTGACGGTTCCGTACTCGGGGGCCGTGCGTGGCGGGCAGCTCGAGGCGCCCCACTGGGCGCGCGTGACCATGGCGGGCTGGGCCTCCTGCGCGTGGGCGCTGGCCCCGCTGAAGATGCCGGCCACCGAGGCGGTGGCGGTGTTCACCGTGCGCAGCAGCGCCGTGCGCATCCGCTGTCCCGAGCTGGCGGTGCCGCGCGTGTTCACGAAGTGGAGCCTCAGGCCGGGCACCCGGCGGCTGAGCTTGTACTGCACGTAGTCGGCCTCGCCGGCCCATGCGGGTGCTGTCTCGCCGGTCGCCGAGCGCTCGCCGCTGTGCGCGTCGGGGCGGTGGTCGCCGTCGGCGTCGAGGCGCACCCAGCGGCTCCAGTGCGAGCCGGCCTTGCGCACGCGCAGCTTCACCCGCGGCTCGGCGCGGCCGCGCCAGCGCATGCCCACGAGGTTGAAGCGCTTCGGGGCCCGCAGCGCCCGGGAGGTCACGCCGGTGCCGGCGGCCGAGACCGGGGCGGGCGCGGGAGCCAGCTCGAAGTCCACCGGCCTGGGGTGCCAGCGGCCGGTGGAGAAGGCGGGAGCCGCCACCACTCCCGCGACGACGCAGAGCAGCGCGGCTGCTGAGGCAAGCAGCTTCATCTGGACCACTGAACACGCTTTCACGGGCCCCGTTGCGGTCCGCAAGACCACGCCCATGTACGTTGTCGCGCCATGTGGTGGCGCGAGGGAGTGCTCTACCAGGTCTACCCGCGCTCGTTTCGCGACTCGAACGGCGACGGCATCGGCGACCTGCCCGGGATCACGGAGAAGCTCGACCACCTCGAGTGGCTCGGGATCGACGGCCTCTGGCTGAACCCGACCTTTCCGTCGCCCAACCGCGACTGGGGCTTCGACGTGGCGGACTACCGCGGCGTGCACCCCGACCTCGGCACGCTCGAGGACCTCGACGAGCTGGTCGAGCAGGCCGGCCGCCGCGGCATGCGCGTGCTGCTCGACCTCGTCCCCAACCACACGAGCGATCAGCACGCTTGGTTCGTGGAGTCGCGCGCCTCGAAGGAGTCGCCGAAGCGCGACTGGTACATGTGGGCCGATCCCGGCCCCGACGGCGGCCCGCCCAACAACTGGCTGGCCGTGTTCGGCGGCTCCGCCTGGCAGCTCGACGAGGGCAGCGGCCAGTACTACCTGCACAACTTCGCCGTCGAGCAGCCCGACCTGAACTGGTGGAGCGACGAGGTGCGCCAGGAGTTTCTCGACATCCTGAGCTTCTGGTTCGATCGCGGGGTCGCAGGCTTTCGCATCGACGTGGCCCACGGCCTGGTCAAGGACCGGGAGCTGCGCGACAACCCGCCCGCCGGCCCCGAGGACAGCCTCGACGAGCGCACCGTCGGCCAGCGCCGCGCCTACTCCATGAACCGCCCCGAGGTGCACGAGATCTTCCGCTCCTGGCGTGAGCTGCGCAACGCGCGGGAGCCCCAGCGGGTGCTGATCGGCGAGACCTGGGCGCTCGACCTCGAGAAGCTGGCGGCCTTCTACGGCTCCGCCGACGACGAGCTCCACCTCAACTTCAACTTCTTCTTCGTGCAGGAGCCGTTCGAGGTGGCGCCGCTCTCGCGCGTGGTGGCGGACACGGAGCGCCTGTTCTCGCCCGGCAGCCAGCCCTGCTGGACCGCGTCGAACCACGACGTCGGGCGCTTCCCCACGCGCTGGTGCCACGGCGACCAGCGCAAGGTGCGCCCGGCCCTGATGTTGCTGCTCACGCTGCGTGGCACGCCGGTCCTCTACTACGGCGACGAGCTGGGCATGCCCGACACGAAGCTGCCGCCGGGCCTCGTGCTGGACGTGCAGGAGCTAGAGCACAAGCCGCCCCGTGACCCCTGCCGCACGCCCATGCCCTGGAGCGACGCCCGGCACGGCGGCTTCAGCGACGGCGCCGCCGATCCCTGGCTTCCGCTGGGCGACACGGCGGCGGTGAACGTGGCCGCGCAGCACGACGAGCCCGGCTCCACGCTCAATTTCACGCGCGACCTGATCGCGCTGCGGCGCCAGAGCGACGACCTCAAGAACGGCGCCTACGAGCAGCTCGAGGCGCCGGACGGCGGCTGGGCCTACCGCCGCGGCGACGGCACCGTGGTGGCGCTGAACCTGTCAGACGGCGAGTTCGAGTTGCCCGGCGTCGAGGGGGAGATCGCGTTGTGCACGCAGCGTGAGCGCGACGCGGAGCGGGTGACCGGCGCGCTGCGGTTGCCGCCGTGGCAGGGCGCAGTGGTGCGCGCGGCCGGGCGGTGAGCGCGCCGCCCGAGCTTGAGCGTCTGCTCGCCCCGGAGGGCTACGCCTACGCCAGCACCTCGCCGGTTTCCGCGGATGACCCTGGCCGCTACCACGCGCTGTTCGGGCGCGACTCGCTGATCACCGCCCTGCAGGTGCTGCCGGCCAGGCCCGACGTCGCACGGGCCACGCTGCGCGCGCTGGCGGCGCTGCAGGGGAGAGCAGAGGATCCGCTCACCGAGGAGGAGCCCGGCAAGATCGTGCACGAGCACCGCCGCCAGCTGACCGAGCACCTGGTCGAGCTGGGCTGGGACGCGCTATTCCGCGATGGCGAGCTGCGCTACTACGGCTCGGCCGACTCGACCTCGTGGTTCCTCGTGCTGCTGGCCGCCCTCGACGACGGCGGGCTGGCCGCCGAGCTCGAGCCGGCCTGGCGCGCCGCCGGCGCCTGGCTGGAGCGGGCGCTCGAGCGCGGTGGCGGGCTGGTGCGCTACGGCCCGCGCCGCTCGCCGCCGGGGTTGACCCAGCAGGGCTGGCGCGATGCCATCGACCCGCTCGACCCGAGCCAGGGCGGCAGCGGGATCCTGCGGGCGGACGGGTCGCTGCCCGAGCCGCCGCTGGCCGACGCCGACTGCCAGGCGGCGGCCCTGATGGCGCTGCGCGCGCTGGCGCGGCTGTCGGGCGAGCAGCGCTTCACGGAGGCGACCGCACGCCTGCGCGAGCGGATCGGTGCGAGCTTCGGCCCCGACACGATGGCCATCGAGGCCGGCGAGCGCGAGGTGCGCGGCGCGGGCTCGCAGCTCGGCTGGCTGCTGTGGGCCGGCGCGCTGGAGGGCGAGGCCGCCGCCGCCGCCGCCGAGCGGCTCACGCGGCCCGACGTACTGACAGGCTTCGGCCTGCGGACGCTGTCCAGCGAGCACGCAGCCTTCGGCCCCCACAACTACCACCGCGGCAGTGTTTGGCCGTTCGACAGCTGGCTTGGCTGGGGTGGCCTGCGCGCGACGGGCCGCGAGCGGGAGGCCGAGCGCGTGCGCGCCGGCGTGCTGGAGGCGCTGGAGCGGCTCGGCGACGCGCCCGAGCTGTACGCCGTCACCGAGGCCGGCCCGGAGCCGGTGGCCCTGGCCAACCGCGTGCAGGCTTGGAGCGTGGGCGCGCGCTGGGCGCTCGAGAACGAGTGGGACGGGAGGCCGAGCTAGGGGATCGGCTCGGGGCCGTTCGAGCGATGCTGGTCGCGGAACGCGCGGACGGCGTCGAACAGCTTGCCGCCGTAGCGTGAGCAGCCCATCAGGAAGCCCGTGCCGAGCGGCGCGGGATCGCGGCCCCACGCGCTGGTGGCCACCTGGAAGGGCATGTTCGCCCGCGGCACGAGAACCATCTGGTAGCTGTCCTCGTCCACCAGCGCCCGGATGTCCTTGCGGTCGGTCTCCGACAGCGACGGCTTGACCCAGAGGATGATGCGGCCGTGCTCGAGGTTGTGCACGAGGTGCGAGTCGGGCGGCGCCTTGTCGTAGATCCCGTCGGGCTCCGGCTCCTGGTAGTGCTTGCCGTCGGTGGGCGGGTTGGTGCGGTAGTGCAGCTTCTTGTTCGGGTCCACCTCGTGGTTGCGGCTGGTGGCCTTCTCGCTGGAGAGCTTGCAGCCCGCCGCGGCCGCCGCCTTGCTCAGGTTGGTGATCTTCGCGGCGGGCACGCTTCCGCCGGTCGGGAAGGTCTTGCCCGAGCTCTTGCTGCCCCCGCCCCCCACGAGCACGAACACCACGGCCACGACGGCGGCCAGGGCCAGCACTCCGCCGACCCCGTAGCCGACCATGCGCTTGCGGCGCGCCTGCTCGGCGGCCTCGCGCTCACGCTCCAGGCGCTCGCGCCGAAGCGCCTCCTTCTGCTCCTTGCG
>DAIMGB010000044.1:0-9089 GCA_036724195.1 Thermoleophilaceae bacterium | reverse complement strand
GCCCCACCCCGGGGCCCAGCACCCGCAGCCCGGCCGGGCGGGCGAAATCCGCGAACGCCTCCTCCAGCTCGGCCAGCGAGTGGAAGGTGGAGTGGTGATCGAGCTCCACGTTCAGGACCACGGCCACCTCGCGTGCGAGCTTCAGGAACGAGCGGTCGGACTCGTCGGCCTCGATCACGGCCCACTCCCCCTCCCCCCAGGCCGCGTTCGTGCCCGCCGCGCGCAGCTCGCCGCCGATCAGGAAGCAGGGGTCGCGCCCGCTTTCGCGCAGGGCATGGGCGGCCATCGACGCGGTGGTGGTCTTGCCGTGCGTTCCGGCCACCGCAATCGTCCGCTTTAGCCGCGACACCTCGCCCAGCAGGTCGCCGCGGTGCAGCACGGCCTGGCCGCGCTCGCGCCCCACCCGCAGCTCGGGGTTGTCCTCGCCTATCGCGGTGGACACCACCAGCTCGGCACCGGCCGGCACGTTCCCGGCGTCGTGCCCGATGCCCGGCTCGATCCCCTCGGCCCGGAGCCGGTCGAGATAGGTCGACTCGGCCCGGTCCGATCCGGTCACCGTGGCGCCCAGGCGCAGCGCGACCAGGGCGAGGCCGCTCATGCCGGCCCCGCCGATGCCCACGAAGTGAAGCTCCCTGCCTGAGAGGGGCGCGTCCGTCACCGCGACCACGCTAGCTCCGGACCAGGCGCAGCAGCTCGTCCGCGATGCGGTCCGCCGCGTCGGGGCGGGCCGCCTCGGCGGCCGCGTGGCCCATCGCCGCGAGCCGGCCACGGTCGCGCAGCAGCCCGCCGACCTCACGGGCCAGGCGCGGGCCGTCGAGCTCGGCGTCGCGCACCACTACGGCGGCCCCGGCGCTCTCCATGTAGCGCGCGTTCCGGGTCTGGTGGTCGGCGGTGGCGTGCGGATAGGGCACCAGGATCGAGGGCAGCCCGGCGGCCGCCAGCTCCAGCACGGAGCCGCCGGCGCGCGCCACGGCGAGGTCGGCCGCGGCCAGGGCGTCCGAGAAGGGCTGCACGTAGGGCTCGAGCCGGTAGTGCGCGGGGTCGCCGAGCTCGGCGAGGCGGGCGCGAAGCGACTCGTAGTCGCGCTGCCCGCAGGCGTGGAGCACCGAGCCGGGCGCGGCGTCGCCGAAGGCGTCGATCGCGGCCTCGTTCAGGCGCCGGGCCCCCAGCGAGCCGCCGAACACCAGCACGCAGTCGCCCTGCTCGGGCAGGCCGAAGCGACGCCTCGCCGCGTCGCGGTCGGCGTGGCCCGTCCCGGCGGGCAGCGGCCGCCCGGTCACGACGTAGCGGCCGCCGTCGCGGCCCTCTATCGGGAAGGAGAGGAAGACCCGCTCCGCCAGCGGCGCCAGCAGCCGGTTCGCGACCCCCAGGTGGCTGTCGGCCTCTGTGATCGCCAGCGGCAGCCGCAGCGTGCGAGCCGCCAGTCCCACCGGGCCCGCCACGTAGCCGCCGCCGCCCATCACGGCGTCGGCCCCCACGTGTCGCAGCAGCCGCCGGGCCCGCCCGGTGGCGCGCAGGGCCAGCGCCACCGCGCGCGCGGCGCGCACGGGGTCCTTGCGGTCGATGCCCATCACCTCGAGGCGGTGGAGCGGGTAGCCCGCCGCGGGCACCAACTCGGCCTCGGCCCGCTCGCCGCCGGCGAACTCGACCTCGGCGCCGCGCTCGCGAAGGGCGTCAGCGACCGCCAGCGCCGGCACGACGTGTCCCGCCGTGCCTCCGGCGGCGATCACGATCTTCGGCACCGGCACCTCCCTCGATGGCGCGCAGCCGGCCACCCTTCTGCTTCTGCGCCCCGCGCGCCGGCCGGGCCGCAACGTTCAGCAGGAGGCCCATGCCGCCCAGCAGCACGATCAGGTTGGTGCTGCCGTAGGAGACGAACGGCAGCGGCACGCCGGTGAGCGGCGCCATGCCGAGCACGGCGAAGAAGTTGAGCGTGGCCTGGCAGAGGATCAGGGACGTGATGCCGGCGGCCAGCAGCATGGAGTGCCGGTCGACGGCGTTCTTGGCGGCTCGCAGGCCCGCGTAGCCGATCATCCCGTAGAGCGAGATCAGGCCGAGGATGCCCGTGAGGCCCAGCTCCTCGCCGATGATCGCCAGGATCATGTCCGTGTGCGCCTCGGGCAGGTAGAAGATCTTCTGCACCGATTCGCCGAGGCCCACCCCGAATAGCCCGCCCGAACCGATCGCCGTGAGCGCCTGCACCGCCTGGAAGCCGGTGTTGCCGGCGTCGGCCCAGGGGTTCAGGAATGAGGTCAGGCGCTGGCGCCGGTAGGGCTCGACGATGGCGAACACCAAAGCCAGGAAGGCCAGCACCCCGAGGATCAGTCCGAGGTTGCGCATCGGCACGCCCGAGGCGATCAGCAGCGTGCCCACCGCGAAGCAGATGACCATCGCGGTGCCCATATCGGGCTGCTTGAGCAGCAGCAGGCAGGCCGCCGCGACCACCAGCAGCAGCGGCTTGACCAGCCCGCCGATCGTGCGGGTGCTGCGCGGGCGCGCGGCCAGCAGCTGGGCCGAGTAGAGGATCAGCGAGAGCTTCAGGAGCTCCGAGGGCTGGAACTGCAGCGACCCGGCGCCCAGCCAGCGAGTGGCGCCGTTCACGGTCACGCCGATGCCGGGGAGCATCACCGCGATCGTCAGCCCGAACGAGCCCGCGAGCAGCAGCGGCGTCACGTTCTTCACCGCCTTGAGGCTCACGCGCGAGGAGAAGTGGAGCGCGCCAAGCCCGGCCAGCCCGAAGATCACGTACCGCTTCAGGTAGAAGGAGGCGTCGCCCTGGCCCAGCAGCGACTCCGCCGAGCTGGCCGAGTAGACCATCACGGCGCCCGCCGCGAGCAGGCAGAGCGTGGCGGTGTAGAGGATCGAGTACTCGAGCGGCCGCTTGCGCGGCTTCGGACGGGCGGCGGCCATCAGGAGGTGCTTCGACGCCCGCGGCCATTCTCATTCAGGCGGAATCAGCGACCTGAAGCGCTCGCCGCGCTCCTCGTAGTCGCGGAATTGGTCGAAGCTCGCGCAGGCGGGCGAGAGCAGCACCACGTCGCCGGGCTCGGCCGCCGCGGAGGCCTCCAATACCGCCGTCCCCAGGTCACCGCTGCGATGCAGCGGAACGGTCCCCTCGAGGTCGGCGGCCAGGCGGTCGGCGGCCTCGCCGATCAGGTACGCCGCGCGGGCGCGGGCGCTCAGGGCGTCGCGCAGGCCCTCGAAGCCGCCGCCCTTGAGGCTGCCGCCGAGGATGGCGTGCACGCCGCCCTCGAAGGCCTCGATGCCGCGCACCGCCGAGGACACGTTGGTGGCCTTGGAGTCGTTTACGTACAGCACACCGCCCACGCTGCCCACCTCCTCGAGCCGGTGCGGTACCCCCGCGAACTCGCCCAGGGCGCGGCGCACGGCCTCAGGATCGATCCCGGCGGCCAGGGCCGTGGCCGCGGCGCCCATCGCGTTCTCGAGGTTGTGCTCACCGCGCAGCCGGATCTCGGACACCGCGGCCACGCGCTCGCCGTCCCACCGCAGTTCGTCGCCCACACGCGCGAGGTCGGAGCCCGCGCCGCCGAAGGTCACGCGCCGGCCCTCCCCCGGCAGCTCCACGTCCGGCGACCCCACCGCCAACTGGTCAGGTCCCTGGCGCGCGAACACCCGCAGCTTTGCCTCGCGATAGGCAGCCATGCTGCCGTGGCGGTCGAGGTGATCCTCGCTCAGGTTGAGCAGGAGCGCGGAGTCGGGCGCGAACGCCTCCGCGTCCTCGGCCTGGAAGCTCGACACCTCACAGACGATCGTAACCTCGTCCCCAACCTCCCCCACCAGCGACGCCAGCGGCGTGCCCACGTTCCCGGCGACCGCCACGGGCAGGCCGGCGGCGCGGTGGATCGCCCCCAGCAGCTCGGTGGTGGTGGTCTTCCCGTTCGTGCCGGTGACCGCCACGAAGCGGTTCGGCAGAAGGCGCCAGGCCAGCTCCAGCTCGCCCAGCACCGGCACGCCGCGATCGAGGGCGGCCGCGACCAGCGGCGCCTCGCGCGGCACCCCGGGGCTCTTCACCACCGTGCCGGCGCGATCGAGCAGCTCCAGGCCATCGCTCTCCAGGTGCGCCTCGATCCCCTCAGGGACGTGCGGCCGCCCGCGATCGACGCCGATCACCTCACCGCGTTCGCGCAGCATGCGCGCAGCTGCGATGCCGGAGCGGGCGAGGCCGACGATCAAATAAGGGCCCTCAGGAAGGGCGGGACGGGTCACCGGCGCAGTATGGAGCGCGCGGAGGGCGGAGGGCGGAGGGCAGAGAGCAGAGAGCAGAGAGCACAGGGCAGAGAGCAGAGAGCAGAGAGCCCTACGCCCTGTGGCCTTGGGGGCGCGGGGCAACGCGGTGGACGCGGCTTGCCTCGGAGCGAGCGCCGAGAGCGCGATCGTTCTCGTTTTTAATTAATCGACTGCTGGTACAGCGTGAAGCCAATGGCCGAGCAGATCGCGGCCACGATCCAGAAGCGCAGGATGATCTTGGTCTCAGACCAGGCGAGCAGCTCGAAGTGGTGGTGGATCGGCGCCATCAGGAACACGCGCCGGCGAAAGCGCTGGAAGGCGATCACCTGGATGGCCACCGAGAGGGCCTCCATCACGAAGATGCCGCCGATGATGAGCAGCAGAATCTCCGTCTGGGTGAGCACGGCCAGCGCGGCGATCGCGCCGCCAAGCCCCAGCGCGCCCGTGTCGCCCATGAACACCGACGCGGGGAACGAGTTGAACCAGAGGAAGCCCACGCACGCGCCCACGAGGCAGGCGCAGAGCAGCGAGAGGTCCTGCTGGCCGTGGGTGACGAAGGTCATCGCCGTGTAGGCCAGCAGCACGATGGCGCAGCAGCCGGCCGCGAGCCCGTCGAGGCCGTCGGTGAGGTTCACGCCGTTGGTGGCCCCGGCCAGCACCAGGAAGATCAGCACCGGATAGAAGGCGCCCATCGACACCGACGCGTCCACCACGCGCAGCTGCAGCGTCTCGGGGTTGCCCACGTACTTGGTCACGAACAGCCAGAGGCCGATGGCGATCAGCGCCTGCGCGACGAGCTTCGTGCGTCCGGACAAGCCCAGCGAGCGCCTCTTGCGCAGCTTGATCCAGTCGTCCGCGAAGCCGAGCGCCGCGCTGGCGAGCGCCGTGGCGAACACGGCCAGGCTGGCGGCGCGGTAGTTGCTCAGGATCAGGAACGGCACCGCGACGGCCAGGAAGATCACGAGGCCGCCCATCGTCGGCGTGCCGGCCTTGCCGTGGTGGCCCTCGGGCCCCTCCTCGCGGATGTGCTGGCCGAACTCCTTGTCGCGCAGGAAGGTGATGAACCTCGGGCCGAGGAAGATGCAGATGAGCAGGGAGGCCATGCCCCCGATGAGGATCTCTCCCATCAGGCGCCGGCCAACACGCGTTCGAGGCCCACGGAGCGTGAGCCCTTCACCAGCACGCGGTCGCCGGGATGCGCGAGCTCCCTGAGCAGCTCGCCCGCCTCCTCGGGGGTGGCGACCGGGTGGGTCTCCCCGTCGAAGCCCTCCGTGTAGGCGAGCGCCTCGTGGCCGACGGTGATCAGCGCGTCGATGCCGCGCTCGGCCGCCAGCTCGCCGACCTCGCGGTGGTAGGCCGGCGCCTCGGCCCCCAGCTCCGCCATCGTGCCGAGCACCGCGATGCGGCGTTCGGCAGGGGTCTCCGCCAGGTGCTCTAGTGCCGCCCGCATCGACATCGGGTTCGCGTTGTAGCAGTCGTTCACGACCGTAACGCCGCCAGGAAGCTCCACGACCTCGCCCCGCAGCGACGAGAAGCTCACCTCCACGGCGCCGCCGGGGGTGACTCCCAGCGCCATTGCGGCGGCCACGGCCGCGAGCGTGTTCAGCAGGTTGTGCTGCTCGGAGTAGGGCAGCTCCAGCCGCACAGGCTCGCCGCGCGCCTCGATCTCCGCCACGCCGTTCTCCAGGCTCACGAGGCTCACCTGGCCGCCCGGGCCGAAGGTCCAGGTGTCGAGGTCCTCGCGCAGGTGGGCCTCGAGCAGCGGCTCGTTCGCCGGCACCACGCACGCCGCGCCGGGCCGCAGGTCGCGGATCAGCTCGGCCTTGGCGGCGGCCACCCGCTCCACCGTGCCGAGCAGCTCCAGGTGCACCGGGCCCACGTTCACGATCACGCCCACGTCCGGCTCGGCGATGGCGGTCAGCTCGGCTATCTGGCCCTCGCCCCGCATGGCCATCTCCAGCACCAGGGCCTCGGTGTCGGGCGGTGCGGCCAGCAGGCTCAGCGGCAGGCCGATCTCGGTGTTGAGGTTCTCGCGGTTGCGGTGGGTGCGCAGCCGCGTGGAGAGCAGCGCGGCGAGGATGTCCTTGGTGGAGGTCTTGCCGGTGGATCCCGTGACGCCCGCCACCTTGGCCCCCAGCTCGCGCCGCCAGGCGCGCGCGAGCTCCTGGAGGGCAGCCAGCGGGTCCGCCGCGGCGATCACGGTGCCGCCGGAGAGCCCCTCGGCGTGCTGCTCGTCCACCAGCACGCCCCAGGCGCCCGCGTCCAGCGCCGCAGCCGCGAAGCGGCCGCCGTCCGCCTGCGTGCCCGGCAGCCCGACGAACAGGTCACCGGCCTGAATCTCGCGGGAATCGACAACCGCGCGGGCCGGTCCAGAGCCCCCGTTTTCGTGCAGAACCACACGGCCGCCGGCCGCGCCGGCCAGCCACGCGGCATCGCGGTCGATCACGGGCGGCAGTTTAGTGGCGGCAACGGCGCCCACCAGGGCTCATATCCGCCTGGCGCCTGCCGATAGAACTTGTGTGAGCGCGACGGCGATCAGCGCCCTCGCTCGCGTTGCCGAGCGGCGGTTCCAAAGCTTCTCGGATGCGGCCGACTCCGTCCTCGACGTGATCGAGGCGGCCCTGCCGACCGGGAAGATCGTGCTCGGAGAACTCGACCGGGAGGATGGCTCCTACCGCGTCATCGACGTCCGCGGCGAGGAATTCGAAGGAATCGCCCGCGGTTCCTCGCTGCCCTGGATCTCCGGACACGGCCATCCCAACGGCAACGGCGGCTCCCCGAAGGGCGACCCGCACGCCACCAACGGGTTCGGCATGCTCGACCCGGAGTTCCTACGGGCCCTCGAGGTGCAGAGCTACCTCGCCGTCCCGCTCGAGTCGAGCGACGGCACCAGCCTCGGCACGCTCTGCGCCGTGGGCACCGAGACCGGCCTCTTCAACCAGGACCATGTCGAGCTGCTCACGCTGAGCGGCCGGCTGCTCACCTACGAGTGGGAGAGCGTGAAGTGGCGCGCGGACCTGCGCCGGCTCGAGGAGCAGCTGCGCGATCCCGAGCGCACCGACAAGGTCACCGGCCTGCCCAACCGGCCGAGCTTCATCCCCTCGGTCGACCGTGAGTGGCGCCTGTCCGAGCGCGGCACCGTGCTCTCCTGGGTGCTCGTTTGCCAGGTGCAGAGCCTGGCCGCCACGCGCGACAGCTACGGCGAGGCGATGGCCGACCTGATCTTGAAGGACGTGTCCGAGGCGATGCGCGCGACGGTGCGCCGCACCGACCATCTGGGCCGCACCGGCGACGCCAGCTTCGCCACCGTGCTCGTGGGCTGCAAGGGCCCTGAGGGCGCCACTGCCTTCTTCTCCCGCTTCCAGGAGGCCCTCGCCAAGGTCGTGACCGGGCGCCCGGTCGAAGTCGAGGTGACCTACGGCGCCCAGGGGCTGGCCGGCGCCGCCTCACCCGAGCAGGCGCTGGAGCGGGCCGAGGCAATGGCCGCCAGCGGCGAGAACGAAGGCGAGTCGGAGTCGTGAGCAAGGGCGTCACCAAGCCCTCCAACGCGTCCGGCCGGGCGGGCTTCCTCAGCGACGTCATCGTCGAGCTCGGCATGGTTGACGCCCCCACCGTGGAGCAGGCCGTCAACGCCGCCCGCGTCCCGGGCCGCACGGTCGCCCGCATCCTCGTCGAGTCCGGCGCGCTGACCGAGGACCAGCTGGCGCGCGCCACCGGCGAGCGCTACGGCATCGACCACCTCGACCTCGCCGAGTTCGACGTCGACCCGGCCGCGGCCAACCTGATCACGCCTTCCGCCGCCCAGCGCTACAACGCGGTGCCGGTGGCCTTCACCGAGGACGGCGCGCTGCTCGTGGCGATGGCCGACCCCGCCGACTCGCTCGGCATCAACGACATCGCGGTGATGACCAAGCTCGAGGTGCGCCCCGCCGTGGCCTCGCTGCCCGACATCCAGGGCCTGCGCAGCCGGCTGCCGCTGCCGGCCGTCCCGGGCGCCAAGGCGCCGCCCGCTCCGAAGACCGACGAGTCCAAGGCAGCGGCCAAGGAGGCCACCGCTTCGGCTCCCGCGAAGTCGAACGGCGGCGCCGAGGCCGCAGCCCCCGCCGCCGCGCCGCGCCCCACCGAGCCCGAGCGCTCCGGTGCGGTGTTCTGGCAGGCCGACGGCGAGGCCGCCCCCGGCCCCGCGCCGGCCGAGGCGCCCGCCGCCGCTCCGGCCGCAGGGCCCGCGGCTCCCGGCCCCGACGCCGAGAAGATCAAGAAGAAGCTCGAGGCCAAGCACAAGGTGGCGCTGGATGAGCTCCAGGCCGAGTACGACCTGAAGCTGCGCGGCCAGGAGCGCGCTGCCCGCGAGCTCCAGGAGGAGCTCGAGGCCGAGCAGGCAAAGCGCGAGCGCTCGATCGGCAAGGTCCGCGACGAGCTCGAAGCCGAGAAGGCCGAGCTGCAGCGCAGCCTGCGCAACCTGGAGAACGGCGCCGACGAGGCCGGCGAGCTGCGCTCCAAGCTGGAGGCACAGCGCGCCGAGCACGAGCGCGCGGCCCAGGAGCTGCGCGAGCAGCTGCAGCAGAAGGAGGCCGAGCACGAGCAGGGCGCCGTCGAGCTGCGCGAGCGCCTCGAGTCGGAAGCGTCCGAGCACGAGCAGGCCACCCGTGAGCTGCGCGAGCAGCTGGAGCAGGCCCAGGCCCAGCAGGGCGACGCCGCGGGCGAGCTGCGCGAGCGCCTCGAGGCCGCCGAGCGCGACCATGAGCGCCAGCTGGCCGAGCTGCGTCGGGAGCTCGAGTCCGCCACGGCCGCCGCCGCCGGGAACGGCGCGTCCGAGGAGCGCCTGCGGGAGCTGGAGGCCG
>DAIMGB010000043.1:0-9125 GCA_036724195.1 Thermoleophilaceae bacterium | reverse complement strand
GGGCGCGCACGGCTCGGCCGGAGCGATCCGCATTGGCGCGAGCGGCCGCAAGCCGATGGACTGGCGCCTGACCTTCCCGAAGCGCGTATCGGGCCGGATGGCCCTACTGGCTAGCACGGGTGCGCCGCAGGTGACCGTGACCCGCGGCCGCGTGACCGTGACCGGCCTGCCCGACGGGACCGGCATCGTGCAGCTCAAGCTGCGCGGACGGCCGATGCTGAAGACCCCGCGCGCACTCCTGCGCGCGGTGCTCCAGACGGGCGACGGCGCGCAGCGCCGGCTGACCCAGCGCTTCGGCCGCAAGCGGCCCTAGCAGGGTCGCGGCCTCGGCCGTCGAAGTCGTCCCGGTCATGTCGAGGACCCGTAAGAGGCGGCGTCGCAAGAGCGCGCGCGCGTTCCTGCCGCCGCTGCCGCAGCTCGAGCAGCGCCACTGGGACCTGATCGGGCTGGCCCTCGTCGGCTTCGCCGCCTTCTTCGCCTGCGTCTTCTACCTGGGCTGGGCCGGCGGCGAGGTGGGGGAGGGAATGGCCGACGGCTTCCTCTACCTGTTCGGTGCCGTCGGCTACCTCGCGCCGATCGTGCTGTTCGCGAGCGGCGCGCTGCTGGTGCTGCGGCCCATGCTCCCCACGGTGCGCCCGTTTCGCTCCGGCGCGATCTGCCTGATCACGGGGCTGACGCTGGGACTATCCACGGGGGCGCTCGGGCCAAATCGGCCGTCTGACTCCTTTCTGACTTCGTTCCACGACCTGCGCCACCTGGGCGGCCTGTTCGGCGAGACGCTCTACCAGGTGTCGAGCACGCTGTTCTCGGGCTTCGGCGCCAACCTGCTCTTCCTCTTCCTGCTGCTGGCCGGCGTGCTGCTGCTCACCGGCGGATCGGTCGCGGGCGTGCTGAAGGCGACGCACGAGGGCATGAACGCCACCACGCAGCGACTGCGCCGCTCGACCGCCGACTTCGCGGCGGTGCTGCCCGGCGCCACGACCCACGCGGTCCACCACCACGACGACGACGATCACGAGCTCGATGAGCCGCCGGAGGTCGAGCCGGTGGTGCGCGCCACCCACGTGGAGGCGCCCGCGCTGGACGCCTCCGAGCGCTACCCGGACATGTATGAGGAGGAGCCGGAGCACGAGCCCGACCGCGACCCCGACGCGGACGACGGCGGCGCGCCGGAGCCCGATGAAGCCGCACCCGGCGAGGAGCAGGGGCCCGAGCAGGAGCCCGACCCGATCAGCGAGCCGCATCCCGATGAGGACAACGAGGCCGGCGCCGTGGAGCGCCTGACCCCCCAGGGCAACCGGCGCTCGGGCGTGACCGAGGCCGACGACACCGTCTACAAGGTCCCGAACCCAGCCGCGCTGAAGCGCTCGAACGGCGCCCAGAAGGTGGATACGAGGGGCATCGAGCGCACCGGCCACCAGCTGGTCGAGGCGCTCAGCCACTTCAACGTGGACGCCAAGGTGATGGGCACGGTCACGGGCCCGCACGTGACGCGCTTCGAGCTGGGCCTGGCTCCCGGCATCAAGATGTCGAAGGTCTCGCAGCTCAAGGACGACCTGGCCTACGCGCTGGCCGCCGAGCATGTGCGCATCCTTGCCCCGATCCCCGGCAAGCGTGCCGTGGGCGTGGAGGTTCCGAACCGGGTGCGCAAGATGGTGCACCTGGGCGACGTGTTCCAGGAGGCGCCGGCCAAGTGGTCGCCGCTCACCGTCTGGCTCGGCAAGGACATCGCCGGCAAGGCGATCGGCACCGACCTGGCGAAGCAGCCGCACGTGCTGGTGGCCGGCACGACCGGCTCGGGCAAGTCCGGCGCCATCAACGCGATGCTCTCCTCGATCCTGCTGCGCGCCACCCCCAACGAGGTGCGCATGGTGCTGGTGGACCCCAAGCGCGTGGAGCTGAACCACTACGAGCAGATCCCGCACCTGCTCACGCCCGTGATCACGAGCCCGCGGCTGGCCGCCAACGCACTGAACAACCTGATCAAGGAGATGGAGGAGCGCTACGGCGTGATGAGCCGCGCCAAGACGCGCAGCCTGGTGGAGCTGAACCGCGTGCGCGTGCGCCAGGGCGAGCAGCCGCTGCCGTACATCCTCTGCGTGATCGACGAGCTGGCCGACCTGATGATGGTGGCCCCGGCCGAGGTCGAGGACGCGATCATCCGGCTGGCCCAGAAGTCGCGCGCCGTGGGCATCCACCTGCTGCTGGCCACCCAGCGCCCGAGCGCCGACGTGATCACCGGCATGATCAAGGCCAACGTGCCCGCCCGCATCGCGTTCGCGGTGTCCTCGCAGACCGACTCGCGCGTGATCCTCGACCAGAACGGCGCCGAGTCGCTGCTGGGCCAGGGCGACATGCTCTTCCGCCCGGCCGGCGAGTCGCGCTCGGCCCGCATCCAGGGCGCCTTCATCGGCGAGGACGAGATCGAGAAGCTGACCGCCCACTGGCGCCGCCAGGGCGCACCGGAGCTGAAAGAGGAGCTGCTCGAGGCGGTCGAGCCGCCCGAGGAGGAGGGCCGCGGCGGCGACGACTTCGATCCCGACGCCGACGAGCTGCTCAGCGACGCGATCTCCACGGTGGTCCAGCTGGGCAGCGCCTCCACCTCGATGCTGCAGCGCCGGCTGCGCGTGGGCTACACCCGCGCGGGCCGCCTGATCGACATGATGGAGCGCCGTGGCGTGATCTCCGGCTACGAGGGATCGAAGGCCCGCCAGGTGCTGATCACCGAGGCAGATCTGTCTCGAGTGCTCGAGGCTCTGTCCGAGCCGGTGGCCGCCGAGTAGCTCAACCGCGTTTCGGGGACAATGCCCCCCGATGCCGGGTATCGGGGACACCCTGAGAGAGGCCCGGACGCGACAGGGCCTCGACATCGCCGATATGGAGGCGCGCACGAAGATCCGCGCCAAGTACCTGCGCGCGCTGGAGAACGAGGAATTCTCGCTGCTGCCGGGCGCCACGTTCGTCAGGACCTTCCTGCGCACCTACGCGGAGATGCTGGGCCTGGACCCGCATCTGCTGCTCGACGAGTACCGCGCCCGCCACGAGCCCAAGGACGAGCTCGAGCCCGCGAACATCGGCCCGCCGGCCGCCAACCGCACCGAACGCGCTCGCCGCGGGCCGCCGGGACCCCCGGGGCCGGGGGTCGTCGTCCTCCTGGTCGTAGTGGCCATCGTCGGGCTGCTGCTCCTGCTGGGCCTGACGGGCGGCAAAGACGACTCCAAGCAGTCCGCGCAGACCAACACGACGCCCAAGAAGAAGCCAAAGCCCAAGCCAAAGCCGCCGAAGCCGTCGCACACCTCGGTCACGCTCAGCGTGCGCACCACGGTGCCCACCTATGCCTGCGTGGACCGCGGCCAAGGCACCGGGATCGTCTACCAGGGCACGCTCGACGGCTCGCGCACCTTCAAGGGCAAGCGCCTGCGCGTGAACCTCGGCAAGACCTCGGTGAAGCTGCGCGTGAACGGCAAGGCCGTGCCGCTCAATCCCGGTCCGAACCCGGCGGGCTTCGAGTTCACGCCGAAGGGCAGCAAGGCGCTGCCCGTGGGCCAGAGGCCCTGCGCCTGAATGGCGGCCCGAGCCGGCATAGTCGTGACCGGCACCGAGGTCCTCACGGGCCGCGTTGCCGACCGCAACGGCCCCTGGCTGGCCGACCGCCTGCTCGAGCTGGGCGTGGAGCTGGCGCACATCACGATCACGGGGGACCGCCCCGAGGACATCGAGTCGCAGCTGCGCTTCATGGCCGAGCAGGGGGTGGACCTGGTGATCACGAGCGGCGGGCTCGGCCCGACCGCGGACGACATGACGATCGAGGTGGTGGCGGGCTTCACAGGGCGCCCGCTCGGCCTCGACGAGGACCTCGAGGGCAAGATCGCGGAGATCCTCAAGCCGCTGATGAAGCGCTTCACCGAGCTCGACCCCGAGGCGGTGCGCACGGCGAACCGCAAGCAGGCGCTGGTGCCCGAGGGCGCCGACGTGATCGACCCCGCCGGCACGGCGCCCGGCCTGGTGGTGCCGCCGCTGAACGGCTCGGGCCCGACGGTTGTGGTGCTACCCGGCCCGCCGCGAGAACTGCACGCCATGTGGCCGCACGCCACCGAGACCGAGGCCTTCCGGCACGCCATCGCAGGCCGCACCGAGTACAGCCAGGACACGCTCAGGCTGTTCGGCATCCCGGAGTCCGAGATCGCGGAGACGCTGCGCCTGGCGGAGGGTGGAGCGGCGCCCGGCTTCGAGCAGCTCGAGATCACCACCTGCCTGCGGCGCGCCGAGGTCGAGGTGGTGGTGCGCCGCGAGCCGGCGGGCGAGGCGGCGTGGGAGCGGCTGCGGGACCTGATCGCCGAGCGGCACGGCCGCACCCTCTTCTCCACCGACGGCTCGACGATCGACGAGCAGGTGGCCGCGCTGCTCGCCGAACGCTGGATCGGTCTGGCGGAGTCCTGCAGCGGCGGCCTGCTGGCGGCGCGGCTGACCGAGCGCCCCGGCTCGTCCGCCTACGTGGCGGGCAGCGTGGTGTCCTACTCCAACGAGGCGAAGGTGGAGCTGCTGGGCGTGGACCCGGAGCTGATCGAGCGCAAGGGCGCCGTCTCGCCCGAGGTGGCCGAGGCGATGGCCGACGGTGCGCTCGCCCGCTTCGACGCCGACACCGCGGTGTCGATCACGGGCGTGGCCGGGCCCGGCGGAGGCACCGAGGCGAAGCCGGTGGGCTACGTCTGCTGGTGCGCGAAGCTGGCCGACGGGTCGATGCTCGCGCGCGACACGACCCTGCCGGGCGATCGCACGGAGATCCGCGATCGCTCCACGACCGTGGCGATGCACCTACTGCGCCGCTTGCTGCGTGACGAAGAAGCTTCGATCTGAGCGCGGCCGCGCGGCGCCCCGGGGGCCCCGGGCGCGGATGTTCGTGGCGCTCGACCCGCCCGAGGCGGCGCGCGCGGCCCTCGCGGCCTGGCGCGACCGCCTCGTGGCCGGCCGCCCCGAGCTGCGCCCCGTGGCGCCGCAGGCGCTGCACGTGACGCTGGTCTTCCTCGGCTGGCAGAACGAGGCGGCCGCCGAAGCGATCGCGGACGCCTCCTTCGCCGCAGTAGGCGGGCTGAGCGCGCCAACGCTCTTGCCTCGCTCGGTGGAGGCCGTGCCGCCACGCCGGCCGCGGCTCTTCGCGCTCGACCTCGAGGACGAGGGCGGCCGCTGCGCCGCGCTGCAGTCGGCGGTGTCGGATGCACTCGAGGGCGGCGGCTTCTACGAGCCCGAGCAGCGCCCGTTCTGGCCCCACATCACGCTCGCGCGCGTCAAGCGGGGCGCACGCGCCGACCCGCCGCAGCCGCAGGGCGCGCCCGCCGAGCCGTTCTCGGCCGAGCAGCTGACCCTCTACCGCTCGACGCTGCGACCGCAGGGCGCCCTCTATGAACCGCTCGCCCGCCTACCGTTGAGCGATGCGTGAGCTGCGAGTCCCCGACCCGCCCCTGAGCGCCGAAGGGCTGTTGCTGCGGCCACTCGGCGACGAGGACGCGGCGGCGATCACGGCGATCTGCCAGGACCCGGAGATCCCGCGCTGGACCAACGTGCCCTCGCCCTACGACGAGGCCGACGCGCTCGACTTCCTGGCCCGCGCCGAGGCGGAGCGCCTGCGCGGCGAGGGCCTCCGGCTGGGGGTCGCCGATCCCGGCGGGGAGCGCCTGCTGGGCGCGCTCGGACTTACGGTGAACGCCGAGGACGCGATCGGGGAGGTGGGCTACTACCTCGCCCCCGAGGCGCGCGGCGAGGGCCTGGCCACGCGCGCGCTGCTGGTCGTAGCCCGCTGGGCGATCCGCAAGCTGGGCCTGCAGCGCGTCGAGGTGCTGGCCCACCCCGACAACGAGGCCTCCCAGCGAGTGGCCATGAGGGCCGGCTTCGAGCGCGAGGGGCTGATGC
This sequence comes from Thermoleophilaceae bacterium, assembly GCA_036724195.1. Taxonomy (GTDB): domain Bacteria; phylum Actinomycetota; class Thermoleophilia; order Solirubrobacterales; family Thermoleophilaceae; genus DATACN01. The sequence continues at coordinate 3,218 of DAIMGB010000043.1, read as the reverse complement.
GCTCCTACCGCGACCGCAAGGGCGAGCGCGACGACCTCTGGATGTTCTCGCTGCTGCCGCACGAGCTCGAGCCGGCGGCGGTCCGCTTCAGGCCGCTCGCCGAGCTCCAGGACCAGGTCGCGCAGCTGCGCGAGCGCTACCGCGGGCAGCTGGCGATGCTGCTGCCGGAGGCCGACGTGCAGGAGTTCGGCGCCACGGTCATCCCCGGCGCCATCACCAAGGGCGACCTCGACCTGCTCGTGCGCGTGCCGGCGGAGGCCTTCGAAGAGTCGCGAGGGGCTCTCGGCGGGAGCTACGCCGTCCACCAGCTCGAGAACTGGACGCCCAGCTTCGCGAGCTTCAAGGCCGCGGCGCGCGAGCCGGAGGTGGGCATCCACATCGTGATCGTGGACTCGCCCGACGACGTGCTTCTGCGCGGCAGCCGCGACGCGCTGCTCGGCGATCCCGCCCTGCTCGAGCGCTACAACGCCCTGAAGCGCGAGCACGAGGGCGCGGACCCCGACGTCTACTGGCGCGCCAAGACGGCCTTCTTCGAGGAGCTGTGAGCGACGAGCTGCACCAAGCCGCGGCGACCGGGTTCGCGCGCGGCGCCGCCGAATACGAGCGCGGCCGGCCAGGCTACCCGGACGCCGCTATCGACTGGCTGTCCGAGCGCCTGGAGCTTCGGGAAGGCAAGACGGTGGTGGACCTCGCCGCGGGCACGGGCAAGCTGACCCGCCTCCTCGCGCGCACGGGTGCGCGCGTGATCGCGGTCGAGCCAGTGGCGGAGATGCGGGCGCTGATCGAGCCGCCGGGCGAGGTGCTCGACGGCACCGCGGAGCTGATGCCGCTCGCGGACTCGTGCGCGGACGCGATCACGGTGGCCCAGGCGTTCCACTGGTTCGACCACCGGCCCGCGCTGGCCGAGATGCGACGCGTGCTCGTGCTCGGCGGAGCGCTGGCCGTGGTCTGGAACCGCTTCGCCGACGACGACGAGCTGAACCTCGCGATCCGCGCGCTGATCGAGCCCTACCGCGGCGACGCGCCGCATGCACGGGACGGGGTCTGGGAGAAGGCGCTCGAGGACGGCGTCGCGTTCGAGCTCGCCGAGGAGCGCAAGCTCGACAACCCTCAGCACTTCGAGGCCGGCGCGCTCGGCGAACGCGTCTCGTCGATCAGCTTCATCTCCTCGCTGCCGCATGCCGAGCGCGAGCGCGTCACGGACGAGGTGCGTGACCTCGCCGGTGGCCGCCCGGTCACGCTCGGCCAGGCCACTCACGTGCGGATCTTCCGCGCCGGTTAGGGTCGGCGCATGCTGAAGGCGGGCGAGCGCTTCGAGAACCCGAGCGGGGAGACCTGGATCGAGGTCCTGGCCGCGCCCGACGGCGGCGAGCAGCGCGACCTAGTGGTGCGCCGCATGCAGAAGCCCGGCAAGGGCAAGCTGGTCCCGCACGTGCACCTGGACTACACCGAGCGCTTCAAGGTCGAGCAGGGGCGCGCGACGGTCCGCAGGGCGGGGCGCAAGATGGAGCTGGGAGCGGGGGAGGAGGTGGTGATCGCGCCCGGCGAGACCCACCTGAACGCCTACAACGCCTCCGACGACGAGCTCGTGATGGTGCACTCGTTCGAGCCGGCCGGCGAGTTCATCCTCGCCTTCGTGGAGACCTTCTGCCACCTGACCCGCAGCGGGCGCACCGACCGCCAGGGCGAGGTGCCGCTGTCCGCCGTCTTCGCCGTGGCCGACGCCACCGACTCGCAGAGCTTCGCGGCCGGGCTGCCCCACGGCCTCCAGCGCTCGGTGTTGGCCCCGCTGGGCGCCCGCGTGGCGCGCCTGCGCGGCTACGAGCTGCGCATCTAGGGGGGCGAAATTGACGTCCGAGGCTCCTCATAGCCTGCGGACATGGACAAGGAACAGGAGAAGGCCGCAAAGGCCCGCGAGAACGCGCTGAACGGGGCCCTGGGCCAGATCGAGCGGCAGTTCGGACAGGGCTCGATCATGAAGATGGGGTCGGAGGCCGCAGCCGTCAAGGTGCAGGCCATCTCGACCGGCGCATTGCCGCTCGACCTCGCACTCGGAGTCGGCGGCGTGCCGCGCGGGCGCATCGTCGAGGTCTTCGGCCCGGAGTCATCGGGCAAGACCACGCTGCTCTACCACGTGCTCGCCAGCGCCCAGAAGACGGGCGGCATCTGCGCGTTCATCGACGCCGAGCACGCGATGGACCCCGCCTACGCCAAGCGCATCGGGGTGGACGTCGACGAGCTGCTCGTCTCGCAGCCCGACCACGGCGAGCAGGCGCTCGAGATCGCCGACATGCTGATCCGCTCCGGCGCGGTCGACGTGGTGGCCATCGACTCGGTCGCGGCGCTCACGCCGAAGGCCGAGCTCGAGGGTGCGATGGGCGACCAGACGGTCGGCCTCCAGGCCCGCATGATGAGCCAGGCGATGCGCAAGCTGGCCGGCAACCTGAACCGCGCCAACACGCTCTGCATCTTCACAAACCAGATCCGCGAGAAGGTCGGCGTCATGTTCGGCTCGCCGGAGACCCAGCCGGGCGGCCGCGCGCTGAAGTTCTACTCCTCGCAGCGCCTCGATATCCGCCGCATCGAGACCCTCAAGGAGGGCACCGAGGCGGTCGGCAACCGGGTGCGGGTGAAGGTCGTCAAGAACAAGGTGGCGGCGCCCTTCCGCCAGGCCGAGTTCGACATCGAGTACGGCCAGGGGATCAGCTCGGAGGGGTGCATCCTCGACCTCGGCCTGGAGCACGACATCTGCCAGAAATCAGGCTCGTTCTTCTCCTACGGGGACGAGCGGCTCGGCCAGGGTCGCAACAACGCCAAGGGCTACCTGCGCGAGCACCCGGAGATCGCCCAGGAGATCGAGCGCAAGATCTACGAGGTCTTGGGCGCCGACCCGCCGGAGGCCATCCCGCTCCAGGCCGTCGAGCCGCCCGGGCCCGACACGGAGCCGGAGCCTGAGGACAAACCTGAACCCGAGGAGCGGGCGGCCTAGCCAGTGTCGCGAGCACCTTCGCACTCCGGTGTCCTCGGCTCTCGGCTTGGCCCACCAAGCCTTCGAGCCTGCGTCCTTGGATTGCTCGGGTCTCGCATCACTGGTCACCGACAAGTTCCACCCGAGGAGCGGGCGGCCTAGCCAGCCCGCCGTACGGGTCATGGACGACTCACTACCGGCACACACAGACCACGCAAGGGCCATCGACCTGGCCTACAAGGCGCTCGCC
>DAIMGB010000042.1:0-9152 GCA_036724195.1 Thermoleophilaceae bacterium | reverse complement strand
GGCAGATCACGGCGGGCTCCTGCGGGCCGCGGAAGCCCGGACCGGTCTCCGCGCTCGCCGCAGCCTGCCGCGCCCCCACGGCGGCGGCGAAGGAGCCGTCGCGGAACACGAGGCGGCCGCCCTCGAAGGCGCCGCTGTCCGGTCCGTTCACCGTGAGCTGCGACGGGCTCGTCTCGCCCCAGGGGTAGGCGTTCATCAGCTCCGAGTGGGCGTCCACCTGGACGTCGACCGTGCGGGCGGCGCCGGTCGAGCGGATCCGCAGGCCCACCAGCACGGCGCGGTGGCCGTCCGGGCCGAAGTCCACCCGGCGCATCTGCAGCCCACTCGGCGCCGGCAGGTCCATCTGTGCGTAGCCGGACTGGCTGGTGAAGCGCGTGGCGGGACCGATCCACTGGCCGTTCACGCCGAACCACAGGCCGTCGAGCAGCTTCACCGGCGGCGACCAGAAGCCGCCCATCTCCCCGCGCGTGTGGAAGCCCATCGCCGGGAAGCGACCGGCCTCGGTGCCCACCACGTAGCCCCGCGTCCCGGCGGCCACGTAGCGGCGCGCGTCGAGGCGATCGGACGTGGATAGCGATGGCGCGGCCGCGATGGCCGGCGCACTGAACGCAAGGGCAAGTAAGACAGCCCCGACGAGGCTCCTCCCTCTCACCGGCGGAACGCTACCGCGACGCGACGCACATTGAGCCCCTATATGGGGCCGGATGTGCGAAGCGTGGCCAGATTCTCCGAATGGAGGGCCCGCTGGCGAGAAGAATCGCGGCCATCGGGCAGCCCGGGCCGCTCCTCACCTGCCTGCAGTGCGTCGAGATACTCGACATCCTCGTCGAGCACCCGGAGCGCCTCGTCCCGCGACAGAACCGAGCCGTGGCCTGGCACCACCGTCGTCGCGCGCTCCACGACGGGCGCCAGCCGCGCGAGCGTCGCCCGATACGCCTCGAGCTCGCCGAGCATCGGCAGCTCCACGGGCGACAGGTAGTCCCCCACGGCCAGCACCCCCAGCCATGGCGCGAACACGGCCATCCCGTCGACCGTGTGCCCCTCCGCCGGGTACAGCTCGAGCTCCTCCTCACCCAGCCCGACCCTTCCGGGCACCGGCAGCGCCTGGACCGAGCCCAAGGAGAGCGGGCGCGGCCGCTCGACGTAGAACTCGGCGTCCGCATCCCGAAGCGCCCTCTGAACGGCGCCGGGCGCACGCTGCAGCCGCTCCGCCGACAGCTCCGCAACACCCAGCGCCAACCCCGGGAACGCCAGGCGGCCGAGCACATGGTCGAAGTCCGCGTGCGTGGCCAGCAGGCCGTCGGGCTCGAAGCCGGCCTGCGCGAGCACCTGCGGCAAGAGCTCGAGCTCGTCGGGGAAGTAGGGCGAGTCGATCAGCATGGCCTCCTCGCCCGCGCGCAGCGCGACGGCGTTCACCTGCCACATGCGGCTCGTCAGGACGAGCGCGTCGGGATGGACCGAGACCGCGCGCATGGCGCGGGAGGCGCTAGGCCGCGCCCAGCAGCTTGCCCGCCTCGCGGAAGGTCTTGACCTCCTCGGTGGGCTTCTTCTGGCCGGGCTCGAGCTGCTCGCCGCTGCGGTTCACCCAGATCACCGGGACCTTCTGCTTCAGGCACGGCTCCACGTCGGTGGGGTAGCCGCTGGCGATGTGCACCCAGCGCCGCTTCATGCCCTCGATCCGGCGCGCGCACTCCTTGAAGTGGGCGGGGTCGGGCTTGTAGGAGCGCACCTGCTGTGCGGTGACCACCAGGTCGAAGTCCACCCGGAAGTGGCGCCGCGTGGCGCCGAGCAGCTTGTCGTCGATGTTCGCCAGCACGCCGGTCTCGAACTTCTTCGAGAAGCGCTCCAGCTGGGCGTTGGTCTCGCGGAAGGGCGCCCATCGCGGCACGCTGTTGGGCAGGAAGTTCGAGCGCGACGGCTCGAGCTGCCAGCCGAGCTCGCTGGCCACGCGCACGGCGGTGCGGCGCATCACCTCCGCGTAGAGCTCATAGGAGCCGCGCTGGATCTCGCGCTGGATCTCGATGAAGCGCGGAATCAGCTCGTCGCGGTCGATCGTGAAGCCGTCGCGGTCCGCCTCCTTCTGGAACGCCTCGTATACACCCGTCTCCCAATCGATCAGGGTGCCGTAGCAGTCAAAGGTCACGAATTCGACGGTTTTAGGAAGGGGCATGGCTCCAGGCGTTCGATAGGGTCACGCGGGCTTCGCGCGGCGGCGGAGCATCCTATCTCGCGATGGACCTCCTCGAATACCAGGGCAAGCAGCTCTTCAAGAAGCACGGCGTCCCCGTGCCCGACGGAAGGCATGCCACGACGGTGGAAGAGGCGGTCGCCGCGGCCGAGGAGCTGGGCTACCCGGTGGTGGTCAAGGCCCAGGTCCAGATCGGCGGGCGGGGCAAGGCGGGGGGCATCAAGCTGGCCAATGACCGCGCCGAGGCCGAGCAGCACGCGCAGGCGATCCTCGGCATGGACATCCGCGGCCTGACCGTGCACGAGCTCTACGTGGAGAAGGCCTCGGACATTGCCGAGGAGTACTACGCGGCGATCGTGTTCGACCGCGGCGCCAAGAGGCCGATGGCGATGCTCTCGCGCATGGGCGGCATGGACGTCGAGGAGATCGCGGACAAGGACCCGACCGCGATGTCGCGACTGCACGTGGACCCGCTGATCGGCTTCCAGCCCTTCCACGGACGCCGGCTGGCGTTCGAGTCGGGCATCGCCGCCGACGTGATCCGCCCGGTGGGCGCGATGCTCGAGAAGCTCTACGAGACCTTCGTGGCCGAGGACGCGATGCTGCTCGAGGTGAACCCGCTGCTCGTGACCGGCGAACGGGAGGTGGTGGCGCTCGACGCCAAGGTCACGCTCGACGGCAACGCCCTCTACCGCCACCCCGACAGCGCCGAGTTCGTCGGCGGTGAGGACGAGGACCCGCAGGAGCAGATGGCCCGCGAACGCGGCCTCACCTACGTGAAGCTCGACGGCAACGTGGGCATCCTCGGCAACGGCGCCGGGCTCGTGATGTCCACGCTCGACGTGGTGGCCCAGGCCGGCGGCAAGCCCGCCAACTTCCTCGACGCCGGCGGCGGCTCGAAGGCCGAGGCGATCGTGGACGCGGTCGAGGTGATCCTCTCCGACCCCAAGGTCACCGCCGTGCTGTTCAACATCTTCGGCGGCATCACCCGCTGCGACGAGGTGGCCAACGGGCTCGTGACCGCGTTCGGCCAGCTCGAGGTGAAGGTGCCGTTCGTGGTGCGCCTGGACGGCACGAACGACGAGGAGGGCCGCCGCATCCTCGCCGAGGCCGCGCTGCCGAACGTGACCGTGGAGAAGACGATGCTCGACGCCGCCGCGCGCGTGGTCGAGCTCGCCGGCCCGGCGCACGAGGACGCCGCGATCGAGGCCGAGTCGCCGCCGGTCGGCGCCGCCTCCTTCGCCCAGCCGCAGGCCGCGCCCGACTCGCCGGTGGAGCCGCCGTCGTGAGCATCCTCGTCGGCCCCGGCACGAAGCTCGTGGTGTCCGGCCTGACCGGGCGCGAGGGCAGCTTCCACGGCCTGAACAACCGCAGCTACGGCACCGACCTCGTGGCCGGCGTCACGCCCGGCAAGGGCGGCCAGGACGTGGAGGGCGTGCCGGTGTTCGACACGGTGCACGACGCGGTCGCCGAGACCGGCGCCAACACGTCGATGGTCTTCGTCCCGCCCCGCTTCGCCGCCGACTCGATCCTCGAGGCCGCCGACGCCGGCATCGAGCTGGTGGTGTGCATCACCGAGGGCATCCCCGCCCACGACATGCTGCGCGTCTACACCCACCTGAGGCGCGGCAACACCCGCCTGATCGGCCCGAACTGCCCCGGGGTGCTGTCGCCGGGCAAGGCCAACGTGGGCATCATCCCGGCGCACTTCTTCTCCGAGGGTGGGGTGGGCCTGGTGTCGCGCTCGGGCACGCTGACCTACCAGATCGGCAACGAGCTGGCCCAGCGCGGCTTCGGCAACTCCACCATCGTCGGCATCGGCGGCGACCCCGTGGTCGGCTCGAGCTTCATCGACATGATCTCCCTCTTCGAGCAGGACGAGCAGACCGAGTTGATCGTGATGTGCGGCGAGATCGGCGGCGACGAGGAGGAGCGCACCGCCGAGTACATCGCCGAGCACGTGACCAAGCCCGTGATCGCCTACATCGCCGGCTTCACCGCGCCACCCGGCAAGACGATGGGCCACGCCGGCGCGATCGTGAGCGGCTCGAGCGGCACGGCCCAGGCCAAGGCCGAGGCGCTTGAGGCGAAGGGCGTGCGCGTGGGGCGCAACCCGACAGAGGTTGCCGAAGTAGCTGCGGATGCCCTAACAGCGCGCGTCCCTTGACGCGCCGCGCCCTCAGCATCCTGCCCGCGGCCACACGCCCTCCTAACCAGCCGCCTTTGGTCCTAGAGCCGCCCCCAGGCTCGCCTCAGTACCTGCCCGACGTTCTCCTTCGTCGCCGTCAGCGCTTCGCCGTGCGACGCCTCCGCGAACGCCGCCAAGGCCTGGCGCAGGCCCGAGTCGGTGGGGGTGTCGTAAGCGACGGTGAACACCCGGACGCGGGGGCCGTCGCGCTGGGAGCCGAGCAGGCGGCGCACGCGGTCGAACGAGTTCTGGGAGGCCAGGTCCTCGCCGTGGGCCATCACCAGGACGGTGTTCGCCCGTGTGCTGCTGGCCAGCTCCCGCTGGATCCCGTAGGCCTGGAGGATCGAGTCGTATGCGGCGCTGTGGCCGCCGGCCTGGAAGCGGGCGATCGCGGAGCGCAGCCGCGCGCGGTTCTGGCGCGCTGCAAGCACGGGCACCACGGGGTTGAAGTGGTCGGCGAAGACGGCCAGGCCGAGGCGGTCGCCTGAGGGCACGGCGCGGACCAGCGAGTCGAGCGCGGCGCGCTCCTTGGCGAGCCGGTCGCCATCCATGTCCTCCGACACGTCGGCCAGCACGAGCACGTTCGCGTTGCCCTTGTGGACGTGCTTGATCGGCGCCGGCGGGGTCGCCGCGGAGGACGCGTCCTGGCGGCCGCCGCCGCACGATGCGAGCGCCACGCAGGCGCACGTCATCAGCACACCGACGATGCCCCCGCCCGCCATCCGAGGAACGCTATCGTGGCCCTCTCGTGGCCGCGCCAGCCAACATCTCACTAGCCCGCGGCGCTCCATCACTCGACATCATCGCCGTCGACGACCTGCGCGAATCCGCGCAGCGCGCTTTCGAGCGCGACCCGGGCGGCGTTTTCTCATACGGCACGTCGAAGGGCTACGGGCCGCTGCTCGACTGGCTCGCGCAGAAGCACGGCATCGACGCCGACCGGGTGATCGCCACCAACGGCTCGATGCAGGCCGACATGTTCCTGTTCGACCAGCTGGTCGAACCGGGCGACACGGTCGTCGTTGAGGCCCCCACCTACGACCGCACGCTGCTCGCGCTGCAGAAGAAGGGCGCCGAGATCCTGGCGATCCCGCTCCGAGAGGACGGCATCGACGTGGAGGCGCTGGCCAGCGCGCTAGCGGGCGGCGCGAAGCCCAAGCTCGCCCACGTCATCCCCAACTTCCAGAACCCCGCCGGCTACACGCTCTCGCTGGAGAAGCGCAAGCGTCTGCTGGAGCTGGCGGAAGAACACGACTTCGTGATCTTCGAGGACGACCCCTACGTGGAGCTTCGCTTCGAAGGCGACGACCAGCCGACGATGCTGTCGCTGGACGAGCACGACCACGTGGTCTATGCGTCGTCCTTCTCGAAGACGGTCTGCCCCGGCATCCGGGTGGGCTACCTGGCCGGCCCGAAGGAGCTGATCGGGAGCATCCGCAAGGAGGCCACCGAGACCTACATCTCGCCGAGCATGGTGTCGCAGGCGATCGTCGCGGAGTTCTGCGGCTCGGGCGCGATCGACCGCTCGATCGAGACCGTCAAGAAGGCGCTGCGCGAGCGCCGCGACGCAACCGCCGGCGCGCTCGAGCGCGAGCTGCCCGAGGCCGAGTTCACCCCGCCCGAGGGGGGCTACTTCCTCTGGGTCGACCTGCCCGATGGCACGGATGTCGCGCGCCTCCAGGAGGACGCCAAGGGACGAGGCGTCGTGTTCGTGCCGGGCACCGACTTCCTGCTCGAGGGCGGCGACAGCTCGCTGCGCATCGCCTACTCGGGCGTCTCCACCGACCAGATCGAGGAGGGCGTCACGCGAATCGCGCAGGCCTTCCGAGAGCTGGCCGGCGCCGCTGCGTGACGATCGAAGGCGGGCGACTGGAGCTAAACCGCCGTCGCGACCTTGGCGCGCTCTTCGCCGACTCCTTCCGGATCCTCTGGCGCCACTTCGGCGTCTTCCTCGCGCTGGCGGCGGTGGTGGTCGTGCCGGTGCACGTGATCGTCTCCGGCATCGGGCTCAACGAGCTCACCTCCCGCTACGACAGCTCACCGCCGCTCGCCGAGTCGCTGCTCCCCACCCTCGTGAGCTTCCTGGTGGTGGCTCCGCTCCTGAACGCGATCTGCATCCACGTGCTGCGCTCGCTCGCCGAAGGCGGCAAGCCCAGCGCGCGGCAAGCGATCGTCGAGGGCTTCGAGGCCTTCACACCGATCTTCTTCGCCGTGCTGCTCGCCGCCGCGGGCATCGCGCTCGGGCTTCTGCTGTTCGTCCTGCCGGGCGTCTACGTGGCGGTGCGCTGGTTCTTCGTCCCGCAGGCGGTGGTGATCGAGGGCAAGAGGGGGCCGGGGGCGCTGGTGCGCAGCATGGAGGTCACCGAGACCTTCTGGTGGCGCACCTTCGGCATCGTGCTGCTCGCGAACCTCGCGGCCGCGATTCCCGGCGTGCTGCTGGCCGCGCCGCTCACGTCGCTGGCCGAGTCGAGCGGCCGGACCGTCTGGTCGCTGGTCGGGACGATCCTCACCGAGATGGTGACCACGCCGTTCGTGGCCCTCCTTGGCACGCTCCTCTACTACGACCTGCGCGCGCGCCGAAGCTAGAGACCAAACCCGCGCCCCTTAACTCGCGTCCGGACCAGCCTCCTGCCCGCGGCCACACGCGCCCCCTACGCCACCGCTGGCGGGTCAGCGCTCTGGTGGGCCGCCGAAGTCCGTGGCGTAGGTGGCGGCCGCGTCCGAGGAATGCGGCGTCTCGGGCGCCCCGGCGGCCACCCCCACCCCGATGTCCACGAAGCCGGGACGCAGGATGTCCTCGCGGTGCGGCGGGCTATGCATCCAGAGGCGCACGATCGCCGCGGGCGTCGCGCTCGGCCCGGTGGCCCAGGCGACGTTCTCGCCGCTGAGGGCGTTGTTCGACGGGTAGCCGGCGGCCAGCATCCGCGCCTGCGGGTCGATGCCCTCAGGCGTCACATGCTCGAAGTAGTGGCGCGCCACCATGTCCTGCGCGTGGCGCTGGGAGCTCAGCTCCAGCCGCGGGTCGCGCCGCAGCGCTGGGAGGCGCGCCTTGACGCGCTCTGCGTTCAGCAGGCACAGCACCACCTTCCGGGTCTGCTGCTTGCTCATGGCCCGCGGCCAGCGCTGCACCGGCCCGCACGGCGAGTCCTTGTGGCTAAGAGCGGCGCCGCCCTGCGACAGCTCGACGAAGGCGAGCACGCCCGCAACCACCAGCCCCGCGATCAACCTTGGCACCACATCCGAAGAATCGGCCCGAAAAGAGAAGGTCTTGAACCAGAACCGGAACCGTCCCGCCACCGGTGGCGTAGGGGGCCCGTGTGGCCGCGGGCAGGAGGCTGGCCCGGACGCGCGCTAAGGGACGCGGGCCGATCTATCGGCCGTACCTGTCCTTCCCCAACACAAGTTGATCCGGCAACGCGACCCGCGGCGGCGGTGAAGGATCAGCGACGACTGAGACCGTCTCGGCGACGCTGCGGCTGACCGAGCGGCTGCCTCCGTCCACGTCGATCACGACCTCGTCGCCGGAGCTGGCCAGCTTGCCCTCGAGGCCGGGCTGGAGCCCCGAGTCCATCAGGTAGTGCAGCAGGTCCTCGGCCTCGTTCTCGAAGCGCAGCACGCGCACGCTGGCGCCCTCCTCGACGTCGGCCAGCGGCACGCCCTCCTCGCGGGCGCCCTGGAAGATCGGGTGCCCGTGGGGGCAGGTCTTCGAGTCCCCGATCGCGTTCAGCATGCGCTCCTCGACCACGGGCGACATCCAGTGCTCGAGCCGCTCGGCCTCCTCGTGCACCTGGTCCCAGGGGATGTCGAAGACGTCGGTGAGGAAGCGCTCGATCAGGCGGTGGCGGCGCACGATGTCGGCGGCGTGCTCCCAGCCGGAGTCGGTGAAGCTGAGCGACTTGTCGGCGGCGCGGTCCACGTAGCCGTCGGCCTCGAGCCGACCGAGCATCTCGTGCACGGTGGGCGCCGAGACCTGCATGGCGCGCGCGATGTTGGCTCCGGTGATCGGCAGGCCCGCCTCCTGGAGCCAGTACATGCTCTGGAGGTACTCCTCCTCGGCCACCGTTGCCTGGTCGTGCGACATCCCCTGTCATCGTAACCGCCCGTGACCCTCCCGATCTCGTCTCCGCTGAAGCCCCAACTGGCCAAGTCATCGCGAGAGCTGCCCGAGGGCGAGGAGTGGCGTTACGAGCCGAAGTGGGACGGCTTTCGCACGATTGCCTTCCGCGACGGCGACGACATAAAGCTGCAGAGCCGCAACGGCAGGCCGATGAACCGCTACTTCCCGGAGGTGGTGGAGCAGATCCGGGCGCTGCCCGGCGAGCGCCTGGTGCTGGACGGAGAGATGGTGGTGGTCGTGGACGGGGTGCAGGAGTTCGATGTTCTCTCCCAGCGAATCCATCCGGCGGCCTCGCGCGTGGAGCGCCTGGCGAAGGAGACGCCGGCGGTGTTCGTGGCCTTCGACCTGCTGGCCGAGGGCGACGAGGCGCTGCTCGAGCTGTCCTACCAGGAGCGCCGCGAGCGGCTGGCGGCGGTGATCAGCGCGCCTGTGGAGCTGACACCCGTGGTGGATACGGCCGATAAAGCGGGGCAGTGGCTGACCGGAGACAGCGAGGGCGTGATCGCGAAGCAGGCGGACGCGCCCTACCTGCCGGGCGAGCGCAAGGGCATGGTGAAGATCAAGCGCGTTCGCACCGCGGACGCCGTGGTGGCCGCCTTCCGCTTCGGCAAGGAGGCGGGCACGGTGGGCTCGCTGATCCTCGGCATGTACGACGAGAA
>DAIMGB010000041.1:0-9177 GCA_036724195.1 Thermoleophilaceae bacterium | reverse complement strand
AGCTCCTCGTCCTGGAGCAGCTCCACGAAGCCGGCCAGCGAGAAGATCGGCGTGCGCAGCTCGTGCGAGGCCGTGGCCACGAACTCCTTGCGTGCCACGTCGACCTGACGAAGCTGGGCCTGCATCTCGTTGAACGTGCGCGTGAGCTGGCCCAGCTCGTCCTCGGAGGTCACCGGCAGCGGCTCGATGAAGCGGCCCTCGGCCACGTCGTTGGCGGCCTGCTCGAGGCGCCGCACGCGCCTGGCCAGCGCCTGGGCCACGATCCAGCCGCCGATCAGCGCGATCAGGAGCGCCGCCGCCGTGGCCGCGAGCACGCGGTTGCGCACGAACGCGACGGTCTCGGATACGTCGTCGAAGCTGCGCGAGTAGAGCGCCACCCAGACGGTGTCGCCGCCGAAGCGCAGCGGCTGGGCGATCTGGCCGAGCCGGTCGGAGGCGAAGTTCATGAACCCCCTCTGGGTGCGGTGCGAAAGCACGGCCCGGGTGGCGAGCACCTGGTTCTGGGGCACGGCCCGCTCCTCGCGCGAGTCGCTCAGCGGGAAGAACACCGGCCGCCCGCCGGACGAGCGCTGCACCGACAGCAGCGTCACCCGCGCGCCCGCGGCGTCGGCGATCGCGCGCACGCGGCGGTCGAGGTCGGGTGCGCGGATGTCGCCGCGGCCGATCAGCAGGTCAAGCGAGGGCCCCGACCCGTTTGCGACGCGCCGCAGGTCGGTCATCTTCTCGCGCTCGAGGTTCTGCTGAAGCTGCGGGACCACGAGGAAGTAGATGACGCCGAAGGCGGTGGCGGTGATCGCGAAGAACAGCAGCGCCAGCTTGTTGCGCAGCGAGCGGAAGCGCATCATCGCTCCCGGAAGCGGTAGCCGACGCCGCGCACGGTGAAGATCAGCTCCGGGTGCCGCGGCTCCTGCTCGAGCTTCTCGCGCAGGTGGCGGATGTGCACGTCGACTGTGCGCGGGTCGCGGTATGCGGAGTCGCCCCAGACCCGCTCCAGCAGCATCGTGCGGCTGAACACGCGACCGGGGCTGCGGGCCAGCGCGGCCAGGATCTCGAACTCCACGTAGGTCAGCCGCACCGAGCTTCCGCGCACGCGCACGTGGCGCTTGTCGAAGTCGATGCGCAGGTCGCCGCGCTCGATCGGCTCCTCGAGCTCCTCGTCGCCGCGCATGAGCGCCGCGCGCCGCAGGACCGCCTTGACCCGGCTGCGGAACTCGCGCACCGAGAACGGCTTGGTGATGTAGTCGTCGGCGCCCAGCTCCAGGCCAAGGACCTTGTCGATCTCCTCGGTCTTCGCGGTGAGCATGATGATCGGCACGGTGCTGGTGGCGCGGATCTGGCGGCAGACGTCGAAGCCGTCCACGTGCGGCAGCATCACGTCCAGCACGACCAGGTCGAAGCTCGCGTCCTGGAGCCGGTCCAGCGCCTCCCTCCCGTCCAGCGCTCCGACCACCTCGTAGCCCTCTTTGCGCAGGGGATAGGTCAGCAGCTTCTGCACCGACTGCTCGTCGTCTACAAGGAGAATGCGCGGTGCCGAGCCTGCCACCTTCGAAATTGTAGGTTGCGAAGGTGGGGAATTTCCCGGCGTGATCGAGGCACGCCTCTACAGAGCGGCATTCATCCCGGCCCTGGTTGCTCTGCTGCTGGCCATGTTCTCGCTCGAGAGCAGGCCCGGGCCGCTGCCCCAGGGGCTCGCCGCGGACGTGCTCTTCGACGGCGACCAGGCCGCCGCGAGCACCGACCAGCTCGTGGCTCAGCAGCCCGACCGGCGAGCCGGCACGACCGGCGACCGGGCCACGGCGGCGCTCGTGGCTTCCGCGTTCGCCGCGCGCGGGTTCCGCGTGCAGCGCGACGCCTTCACGGAGGGTGACCATGCGCTCACGAACGTGGTGGGCCGACGGGCGGGCAGCTCCCGGCGCGAGGTCGTGGTGGTGGCCGCCCGCGACGCCGCGTCCGTTCCCGAGGCCGGCGGCAGCGCATCGGACACCGCGGCGCTGCTGGAGCTGGCGCGCGTGTTCCAGGGCCGGCCGTCGCGCAAGACGCTGGTGCTCGCCTCGGTCGACGGCTCCACGCTGGGCGAGGCCGGCGCCGAGCGGCTCGCCCGGCAGCTGGGCGACCCGTCGCAGGTGGAGAGCGTGATCGTGATCTCGGACCTCGGCGCGCGCGACCGCCGTGGCTCGTTCATCGTGCCCTGGTCGAGCTCGACCACGCGGTCGGGGATCGGCCTGCAGCGCACGGTGGCGGACTCGATCCGCGAGGAGCTCGACCAGCCGATGAAGGGCACCGGCGCCGCGGGCCAGCTCTTCCGGCTGGCCTTCCCGCTCGGGATCGGCGGGCAGGGAGTGTTCCTCGATCAGGGCTTCGAGTCGGTGCGGATCTCGGGCAGCGGCGAGCTGCCGGCCGCGCGCCGCGGCGGGAGCGTCGTGGACCGCGACAAGCTCGGCGGGCTCGGCCGCGCGACCCTGCGCACTCTGACCGCCCTGGACGAGAGCGGCCGCCCCAAGCACGGGCCCGCCGTGTACGTAACGGCGGTCAGTCAGGTGGTGCCCGGCTGGGTGTTCGTGCTGCTGGCCGCCACCCTGCTGCTGCCGGTGCTGGTGACCTCGGTCGACGTGTTCGCGCGCGCCCGGCGCCGCCATATCGAGGTGGGCGTCTGGATGCGCTGGCTCGCTGCCTTCGTGGCCCCCTTCCTGGCGGCGCTGGCCGCCGCCGAGCTGCTGGCCCTCGTGGGAGCGACGCCCGACCCGCCCTCGGCGCCGGTGGCGCCCTCGGAGCTACCGCTCGATCTCGCGGGCCTGGCGGTGCTGGCGGGCGTCGCGGCCGCGGCGCTGCTGGCCTTCCTGGCGGCCCGCTCGCTGCTGCGCCGCGGCGAGCGCGCGAGGGCGGAGGCCGAGACCGAGGAGCCCGTCGCGATCGATCCCGGGGACACGGGCGCGGCATGTGCGCTCGCGCTCGTCACGGCCGCCGCCGCGCTCGTGCTCTGGCTGCTGAACCCCTACGCCGCTCTGATGGCCGTGCCGGCCGCCCACCTCTGGCTGCTCGCCACGCTCGTGGAGCCGGCGCCGGGCGGCCGGGCGCGGGCGCTGATGGTGGGGCTCGGCCTGCTCCTGCCGCTCGCCGTGATCCTCTACCACCTCTTCGCGCTGCACATGGATCCGCTGACCGGCGTCTGGTACCTGCTGCTGCTCGTGGTGGGGCACGCCGTCAGCCTGGTGATCGCCCTGCTCGGCTGCGTCTGGCTCGGCGCGCTGTGCGCCACCGTCGCCGTGACGCGCGCCCGCCGCCC
The DNA here is from genome assembly GCA_036724195.1 of Thermoleophilaceae bacterium. Classification (GTDB taxonomy): domain Bacteria; phylum Actinomycetota; class Thermoleophilia; order Solirubrobacterales; family Thermoleophilaceae; genus DATACN01. Next base: position 5,894 of record DAIMGB010000041.1, on the reverse strand, counting down.
GCCGCCGCCCCATCCACTCGATGAGGACCGCCCGAGCGTGTTCGGACCGGGCTCCTACGCGGGCCCCGGCGCGCTGGGCGGCCCGGGCTCGGCGCTGCGCCGCTAGTGCTCGAAGCCGCGCAGCTCTCCGCCGGCTCCGGCGAAGTTCACCGACGACCCGGCTGTCGCCTCCCCCAGCCAGGTCACGGGCACCCCGGCGTCGGAAGCCGCGCGCTCGGCCGCATTGCGGCGATCGGGGGGCGCGGTGAACAGCAGCTCGTAGTCCTCGCCACCGGTCGCCGCCAGCTCCCGAGGGTCGCGCCCCGCGGCTGCGGCGACCGTCTCGACCCCGGCTGCGAGCGGCAGAAGCGACATGTCCAGCTCCAACCCCACCCCGCTGCTCTTGGCGAGATGGCGCGCATCCGTGGCCAGGCCGTCACTCAGGTCGATCATTGCCGTCGCGCCCGCGGCGGCCAGCGCACGCCCGGCCGCCAGCCGCGGCTCGGGACGGCGGTGGCGATCGGCAAGCGCATCCCCCTCCTCACCGGCAGTGGCTCCCCCGAGCACCAGCAACCCGGCGGCGGAGCCCCCCAGCTCTCCGGTCACTCCCAAGAGGTCGCCCTCAGAAGCCCCGTCGCGTCCCACCAGCTCCTCCTCGGAGTCGGCCCAGCCCGTCACCGTCACGCTGACCACCAGCGCGGGCGAGCCGATCACGTCGCCGCCGGCGATGGTCGTGCCCGTGCGACCGCACAGCTCCTCCATGCCGCGCACGAGCGCCAGCCCCCGCTCGGCGCCGAAGTCCGCCGGAAGCGCCAGCGACACGTACGCCTCGCCCGCCTCCGCGCCCATCGCCGCCAGGTCCGACAGCGCCGCGGCCAGCGCCTTCCAGCCCACATCGGCGGGCCCGTGCGTCGACAGCTCGAAGTGGACGCCCTCGGCGACGGCGTCGATCGAGGTCACCGCGAAGGGCCGCGCCCTGACCACGGCCGCGTCGTCGCCGCTCCAGCGAACGAGGCGGTCGCCGTGCGGCTCGATGGCGCGCTGGATCGCCTCGATCAGCGCCAGCTCGCCCGCGTTACCGGCCGCCGTTGCCGTTGCCCCCGCCGTTGCCGTTTCCGCCGCCACCGTTGCCCTGGCCGCCGCCCGACGGCGGAGCGGAGTTGAGCTTCTCGTTCTTCGGCGAAGCCGGCGGCGAGATCTTCGGCTGCGGCTGCGGCGGTGCCTCGTACAGGCGCGGGTCGTAGCCGTGGTAGTTGCCGCCGCCGGCGGAGTTGCCGGAGCCCGAGTACGGCGAGCTGTAGTTGGTGCCGCCGTGGCTGCGCGAGAACGTGCCGAAGAACGGTGTGAAGTGCGCCGGCGTGGTGGGCTGCGGGAAGTCGCTGCAGTCCGAGCCCTTGACCACGTTCATGTAGTCGTGCCAGATCGAGGCGGGGAAGGTGCCGCCCGCGACCGCGATGCCGTGGACCGAGCGCATCTCGGTGAGCGCGTTCGGATAGCCCACCCAGACCGAGCTGGACAGGTGCGGCGTGTAGCCCACGAACCAGGCGTCGTTGAAGTTGTCGGTGGTGCCCGTCTTGCCGGCGGCGGGGCAGCCGATGTTCGCGTGCGTGCCGGTGCCGCTCTGCACGTTCTGCTTGAGGATCTTCGTGACCTCGTACGCCACGCCGTCCGAGATCACGCGCTTGCGCTTCGGCTTGCCGAGGTCGTCGGACTTGCCGTCGGGGAACTCGACCTTGGTGATCGCCTTCGGCTCGTTGCGGATGCCGCCGGCGGAGAGCGTGGCGTAGGCGTTCGCCATCTCGAGCGGCGAGACGCCCAGCCTGAGGCCGCCCAGGCCCTCCGCCGGGAGGCAGTCGAGCTTGGTCGTGATGCCGAGCATCTTCGCCGTCTTGCAGACCTGCTTCGGCCCGAGGTCGATGATCAGCTGCGCGTAAACCGTGTTGTCTGACTTCAGAGTGGCCTGTACGAGGTTCATCGTGCCGCCGTAGGAGTTGCTGTAGGTCTTCACCTTCCACGGTCCGTAGCCCGGCACGTTGAGGTTCAGCGGCTTCGAGGTGTAGGTGGTGCTGTTGGGGTTCACGCCCATGCGGATGGCCGTGGTCAGGACCATCGTCTTGAAGGACGAGCCCGGCTGGCGGTGCCCCTGGGCGGCGAGGTTGAAGGTCCGGTCCTTGTAGGTGCCGCTCGACGCCATCGCGCGGATGTAGCCGTTGGACGGGTCGATCGAGACGATCGCCGAGGACGGATCCGTGGGGAAGGGCAACTGGCCCGCGATCGCGTTGCGCGCGGCGTCCTGGAGCTTCGGATTGATCGTGGTGTGCACCTTCAGGCCGCCTTGCCGGTACACGCCCACGCCGTAGTGCTCGATCAGCTTCTCCTGCACATAGTCGAAGAAGTAGGGCTCGCGGCGCGTGGTGTAGCGCGTGCCGTGCTTCAGGCGCAGCGACTCCTGCGCGGCGGCGTCGGCCTGGGGCTGGCTGATCATGTGCTGCTTGACCATGGCGCGCAGCACCTCGTTACGCCGCTCCAGGGCCGCGGTGGGGTTGCGGAACGGGTTGTACTGCGAGGGGGCCTGCGGCAGGCCGGCCAGCAGCGCCGCCTCGGCGAGGGTCAGGTGCTGGGCGTGCTTCGCGAAGAAGGTCTCGGAGGCGGCCTCGATGCCGATCGCCGTGCGGCCGCCGACGGTGCCGAACGGGACCGCGTTCAGGTAGTTCATGAGGATCCACTGCTTGCTGTGCTTCTTCTCCAGCTCCGAAGCCAGCTTGGCCTCGCGGATCTTGCGCGAGAAGTCGCGCTTGGGGTCCTTGATGTAGATCGCGCGCACGAGCTGCTGGGTGATCGTCGAGCCGCCCTGCACGGTCTTGCCCGACTCCAGGTTGCGCACGCCGGCGCGCACGATCGAGTTGTAGTCCACGCCCTTGTGGTGGTAGAAGCGCTCGTCCTCGATCGCCACCGCGGCGTTCTTGATGCCGGGCGTGAGGTCCACCCACGGCACGGGCGTGCGGATCTCGTCCGACTGCACGTAGCCGAGGCGCGAGCCGTCGGCCGCGTAGATCACCGAGCTCTCGCCCTTGTTGCGCGGCTTGAGCTCGCTCAGGTCGGGCGCCGTGGCCGCGACGGCGAACACGTACCCGGCGGCGGAGAGCGCGCCGATTGTTGCCACGAGCGCGAGGACGGCGAGGCCGAGCAGAATCTTGCTGCGCGTGCCCCCGCGCCTGCGCCTTCTGGTCTGTCGCTGGCGGTGGGTCATCGTGTTGACGCCCTGGTGTGCGGCGGCGTCAGGGAGCTTCGTCTGAGGATAGACCGTGCTCGCGCAGGCGGCGCAGCCACTCCAGACGCAGCCTCGCGGCCGCCTCGCCGCGCTCACGCGGGCTGTTTGCCCATGTATTCGCCTTGAGGCGCACTCCCTCCTTGTCCACCTCGGCGACGCTCGCCGTGATGTCGCGCCGCTCGTCGGCCACGAGCGCCAGCGCCTGGTCGAGGTCGGCGCCCGGCGGCAGCCAGACGGACACCTCCACCTGCACGCGTGGGTCGAGGATGGTGTGGTTGTGCACCGAGCTCTGGGCGAGCCGCTCATTCGGCACCACCAGGCGCGTGCCGTCGTCCAGGCGGATGTAGGTGTAGGTCAGGCGCACGTCCTCGACCTCGCCGGTCTCGTCCTCGAAGGTCACGAGGTCGCCGATCCGGATCGGCTGGGTGATTGCCAGCAGGATCCCCGCGATTCCGTTGGCCAGCGTCTGGCGCGCCGCGAAGCCCACCACGAGGCCCAGCACCGCCGAGGAGGCCAGCAGGCCGGTCGCCAGGCGCTTGACCGACGGGAACTGGGACATCGCCAGCGCTACGCCGATCAGGATGATCGCCGCGAAGATCAGCCTGCGCACCAGGCGCAGGCGCGTGATTGCGACCGGCGAGAGGTCGCCGGCCCCCACCGCCTGCCCCACGCGCTGGCCGCGCTTCGTGAGCTCCCGGTCCACGAGCTTGGCGAACAGAATGGCCAGCACGACGGTGGCGGCGGCGGTCAGCTCGTTGCGGTGCTCGGTCACGAACGACGCCGCCATGCTGAAATCGGGTCCCGACATGGCGTACCAGGCTAACCAGAGAGCGCTGTCCGGCGTCCGCGCGCTGCTACACGCGCTGCGCGCCTCGGAGGCGCTCAGGGCTGCCTGGGCGCCCTTCTGGGTCACGCGCGGAGCGGTGGCCTGCGTGGCGGTGTTCGCGGCCATCGCCCTCGGGCCCGCGCAGGGCGGCCTGGCCCAGCGACACGAGCTTCAGTTCGACGAGCCGGCGCTCACCCACCCGCTCGGCGGTGCTCTCTCGCCGCTCGCCCGCTGGGACGCCGTCTGGTACCTGCGCATCGCCCGCTCGGGCTACGGCGGCTCGGATGCGAGCACGGCCTTCTTCCCGCTCTACCCGCTCCTCGTGCGCGTCGGCGGAGAGCTCGGCGGCGGCTCTCCGGCGGCGCTCCTGCTGTCGGCGTACCTGATCGCCCTTGCGGCGTTCCTTGCAGCGCTCGTGCTGCTGTGGCGGCTCGTCTCCCTCGAGCTGGGCCGACCGCTGGCGCGGCCCACCCTGCTGCTGCTGGCCGTCTTTCCGGCCGCCCTCTACTTCGGGGCGCCCTACTCCGAGAGCCTCTTCCTGCTGGCATCGGTGGGCGCCTTCTACGCGGCGCGCACGGGGCGCTTCGCGCTGGCCGGGGGCGCGGCCTTCGCGGCCGCCGCCACGCGCAGCGCGGGCGTGCTGCTGCTCGTGCCGCTGGCGCTGCTCTGGTGGCAGCAGCCCGAGCGCCGGCCGGGCCAGCTCGCGTGGCTCGCGCTGGGCCCGCTCGCCGTGGTCCTCTACGCGGCCTACCTCGGCCTGGCCGAGGGCAACGCGCTCGGCTTCCTCCATGTCCAGGACGCCTGGTATCGCGACTTCGCCGGGCCGCTGGGCGGCGTCTGGGACGGCATCGTGGCGGGCTTCGACGGCGCCCGCCAGCTGCTGTCGGGCTCGCGGCAGCCGGTCTACTTCAAGCAGGCCGGCGGCGACCCGTTCCGCGTGGCATCGGTGAACCTGATGCTGCTGGTGACGCTGGCCTTCGCGCTCGTGAGCGCGGTGGGCGTCTGGCGCCGCCTGCCCCGGGCCTACGGCGCCTGGGTCGCCGTGGCGCTGCTGCTGCCGCTGTCGTTCCCGGTGGGGCCGCAGCCGCTGATGTCGCTGCCGCGCTTCCTCGCGGTGCTGTTCCCGATCTTCATGTGGCTGGCGATCGTCTGCGAGGAGCGCCGCCTGACCGAGCGGGCAATTGCCATCTCGGCCGTGGGCCTCGGCCTGTTCAGCGCCACCTTTGCGAGCTGGCACTGGGTCGCATGACGCGCGCGGTGCTGCTCGACGCGCTCGGCACGCTGGTCGAGCTCCAGCCGCCCGCGCCGCGCCTGCGCGCGCTGCTGGCGGAGGCGGGCTTCGAGGTCAGCGAGGAGCAGGCCGCGGCGGGCTTCGGGGCGGAGATCGGCTACTACGTCCAGTACCACCTCGAGGGCGGCGACCGCGAGCGGCTGGACCTGCTGCGCGACCGCTGCGCCGAGGCGCTGAGGGCGGGGCTGGGCCTGCCGGAGCTCGATCACGCGACCGCGCGGCGGGTGATGCTCGGGGCGCTCGAGTTCCGTGCCTTCCCGGACATCGAGCCCGCGCTGCGCGAGCTGCGCGCCGCCGGCGCGCGCCTGGTGATCGCCAGCAACTGGGACTGCTCGCTGCCCGACTGGCTGGGTCCGGCCGGGGTGCTCGACCTCGTCGATGGCGTGGTGAGCTCCGCGGAGCTGGGCGAGGCAAAGCCCGCCCCGGCGGTGTTCCTGCGCGCCCTGGAGCTGGCGGGCGCGGGGCCCGACGAGGCCGTGCACGTGGGCGACTCGCTCGAGAACGACGTCGAGGGTGCGCGCGCGGCG
>DAIMGB010000040.1:0-9185 GCA_036724195.1 Thermoleophilaceae bacterium | reverse complement strand
GATCAACGTGGCGAACACCACGCCCAGCACGATCCCGAGCAGGGCGCCGATCTGGGCCGTGATCACGGCCTCGTAGCGCACCATGCGCCGCACCTGGCGGCGCGACATGCCGACCGCGCGCAGCATGCCCAGCTCGCGCGTGCGCTCGTGGATCGAGAGCGCCAGCGTGGTCACGATGCCGAGCAGCGACACCAGCACGGCCATCGCCAGCAGTGCGTAGAGCAGGCCCACCAGCTGCTGGATCTGCTGCTTCTGCTTGTCCTTCAGCTGGGTCTGGTTCAGCACGTCGACCGTCGGGAAGGCCGCCTTGATGGGTCGCTTTACGGCCGCCTGCACCGCGGCGGCGTTGGCCCCCGGCCTCAGCTTGATGAACGTTTGGGTGGGGGCTTTGACACCGAACAGCGAGCGCAGCGACGCTTCGTTCACCACCACGTTGCCGAGCAGGCCGGCGTTGTTCTTGAAGGTGGCGCGCACCGTGTAGGTGGCCGTGTGCTCGGTGGGCGTTCGGACCACGATGCGGTCGCCGGGCTTGATCTTGCGGCTGCTCGCCCACGAGTCGCTGACCACCGCGTCCGTGTTGCTCAGGTGGGAGATCGCGGACGCCGGGCCCTTCTTCCACTCAAGCAAGAGCACCTGGTTGACCGTGCGCGGGTTCACCGCCGACACGAGCTCGCTCCCCTTCTTCGGCTTGAGCACCGTGCCGGCGGAGTTCGAGACCGAGGAGACGGACTGCACCCCGGGCGTCTTGGCCGCCACCTGCGCCGCGCCGGCGGGGATCGTGGAGAAGCCGTCGGTGTTGCGCAGGACGATGTCGCCCTGGAAGTTGCGGTCCACCGCCTTTGCGATCGAGTCGCTGAAGCCGGCGGCGAACACCGAGATGAACACCACCACCCCCACGCCGATCATCAACGCGGCGGCGGTCACGGCGGTCCGCCCCGGCTTGCGGACGGCGTTTTCCCGCGCGAGCCGGCCGGCCAGGCCGCGCGTGCGCTCGATCGGCCAGCCGGCCAGGGAAGCCAGCGGCCGCACCAGCCGCGGGCTGAACATCGAGACACCGAAGAGCGTGACCACCGCGCCGCCGCCCACCAGGCTGGCCGCGGCGTTCGAAGAGGCCCCGCCGAAGAGGCCGGCGACGGTCATCCCCAGCCCGATCACCAGCAGGCCGATCGCCGCGGCGAGGAAGAGCTTCCCGCGGCCGCCGCTCTCCGGCAGCTCGGCCTCGCGGAGGGCCGCCAACGGGCTGACCCGGGTGGCCCGCACCGCGGGTGGCAGCGCCGACAGCAGCGTCACGACCATGCCCACCACCAACGCCACGATGACCGTCCGCGGCTGCACCACGATCCCCGTGTTGGGCAGGTCGATGCCGAAAGACTTGAAGAGCGCGTTGATGCCCGCCGCCGCGGCGATCCCGCCGGGGATGCCCAGCAGTGACCCGATGCCGCCCAGCACGAAGGCCTCGAGCACCATCGAGCCCAGCACCTGCCGCTTGCTGGCCCCGAGCGTGCGCAGCATGCCGAGCTCGCGGATGCGCTGGGCGACCGTGATCGAGAACGTGTTGAAGATCAGGAACGAGCCCACCAGCAGCGCGATGAAGCCCATGATCAGCAGCAGGACCTTCAGGAAGGAGAGCGACCTGGCGGTCTCCTTGGACTGCCGGTCGGCCGACTGCTGCGCGGTCTCAACCTGCACGGCTACAGGCATGACCTTGCGGATGCGCGCCGCCAGGGTGGCGGAGTCGACGCCCTTGGCGGCGGCTATGGAGATCTGGTCGAACTGCCCGCGCTTGTCGGCCAACCGCTGGGCCTCGGGCAGCGTGAGCTGGGCGATTCCGGCGCCCCCGAACGACGTGTTGCCGAGCTTGGTGAGCCCGACGATTGGGAAGCTCTTGACCTTCTTCGAGCCTGCGATCCGAAGCGTGCTGCCCACCTTGTACTTCGCCTTGTCGGCCGTCTGGGTGTCGAGCGAGGCCTCGTTCGGCGTGCGAGGCGGCCGCCCCTTGACGTAGGTGAGCGTCTCGAAGCGGTTCGTCTGGTGGGACGAGATGAAGTTGGGCGCGAACTGGTTGCCCACGGCGTCGCCCTTGCGGTCCACGAAGCGGCCGAGCGAGAAGATCGCGCCCTCGGCGGCCTCCACGCCGGGCACCCTGCGGGCGCGGCCGAGCAGCGAGGCCGAGAAGCCGGGCGGCGGCCCGTTGTCGTTGTTCGCGTTGTCCTTCGTCTTCGGCGTGATCGTGACGTCGGTGCCCTTCAGCGACTCGCTGAAGATGTCGTCGAACGACGCGTTGATCGTGTCGGTCAGGACGAACGCACCGGCGATGAAGGACACGCCGAGGAAGACGGCGAGCGTGGTGATGAAGGCGCGCAGCTTTCGCGACACCACGCTCCGGATGGCGATGCGGAGCATCGGCTACCTCAGGCTAGGCCACGTCCTTCATCAGCTCGATCACCTGGTCGGCGCTCCCGGCGGGGGCGTCGTGCACGATGCGGCCGTCGCGGAGGACGACCAGGCGGTCGGCGTATGAAGCGGCTTCGGGGTCGTGGGTCACCATCACCACGGTCTGCTCGAACTCGTCGACGGCCTGGCGCAGCATCTGGAGCACCTCCTCGCCGGACTTGGTGTCGAGGTTGCCGGTGGGCTCGTCGGCGAACACCACGGCCGGGCGCGACACGAGCGCGCGGGCCACGGCCACGCGCTGCTGCTGGCCGCCCGAGAGCTCCGACGGGCGGTGGGTCAGGCGGTCCTCGATGCCGACGGTGCGCACCAGCCGGTCGAGCCACTCGCGGTCGGGCTTTCTGCCGGCGATCGAGAGCGGCAGGGTGATGTTCTCCTCCGCGGTGAGCACGGGGAGCAGGTTGAAGAACTGGAAGACGAAGCCGAGCTTGTCGCGGCGGAGGTTGGTGAGGTCCTTGTCGTCGAGCCCCGCCAGCTCCGTGCCGTCGAGCAGCACCGTGCCGCTGGTGGGCTTGTCGAGCCCGGCGAGGATGTGCATCAGGGTGGACTTGCCCGAGCCCGAGGGGCCCATGATGGCGCTGAAGCGGCCGCGCTCGAAGTCCACGCTGACGCCGTCGAGCGCCTCAACCGCCGTCTCCCCCTCGCCGAAACGGCGATGGACGTCCTTGGCACTGACGATGGGTTGCGAGTCCATGCCCGCACTGTGCCAGAAGAGCCAGCGGGAGGTAATTTGGGTGAATGACGATCGCCCCCTTTGGCTCATGGCGCTCACCGCTGAGTGCGGCCGACGTGGCCAGCGGCGGCGTGCGGCTCGGCGAACCGGGCCTCGGCGGCGACGGCAGCATCTGGTGGCTCGAGCGCCGGCCGGACGACGGCGGCCGCGCGGCGCTGGTGCGCGACGGCCAGGATGTGACCCCGAAGGGCTTCAACGTGCGCACCCGCGTGCACGAGTACGGCGGCGGCGCCTGGACCCTGCACGGCGACACCGCCTACGTGTCGAGCTTCGAGGACGGCCGCCTGTACCGCGCGGGGCCCGACCCCGAGCCCATCACCCCCGAGGGGCCCTTCCGCTACGCGGACGGGCGCGTGAGCCCGGACGGTGAGCGCCTGGTGTGCGTCCGCGAGACCCACGCCGGCGGCGAGGTGGTGAACGAGATCGTTTCGATCCCGCTGGCGGGCGGCGAGCCGGAGCTGCTCGTGAGCGGGCGCGACTTCTACTCCTTCCCCCGTCTCAGCCCCAATGGCGCGGGCCTGGCCTACACCTGCTGGGACCACCCGAACATGCCCTGGGACGGCACGGAGCTGTGGCTGGACGGCGAGCTCGTGGCCGGCGGCCCCGACGAGTCGATCTGGCAGCCGCAGTGGAGCCCCGACGGGCAGCTGCACTGGGCCTCCGACCGCACCGGCTTCTGGCAGCTCTACCGCGACGGCGAACAGCTCACCGACGTCACGTCGGAGCTCGGCTACCCGCAGTGGATGCTCGGCGGCTCGACCTACGCCTTCCTCGACGACGGCACGATCGCCGTGGTGCGCTGCCGCCGCGCCGAGGAGCGGCTCTGCCTGGTGGGACCCCACGGCGACCTCGAGGAGCTCGACCTCCCCTACACGGCGTTCGGCTTCCCCGGCCTTCACGCGCGGGGCCACCAGGTCGTGTTCGTGGCCGGGAGCCCGGCGGTGGAGCCCGAGCTGGCCACCTGGAGCCGCGCCGAGGGCGCCCGCGTGGTCAAGCGCTCGAGCGAGCACCGGCTCGACCCGGCCTGGGCCTCCGCCCCGCACGAGATCGAGTTCGCCGGCAGCGGCGGCCGGCCCACCTACGCCTGGCACTACCCGCCCGCCAACCCGAACTTCGAGGGCCCGGAGGGCGAGCTGCCGCCGCTGGTGGTGAACAGCCACGGCGGGCCCACCAGCCACTCGGCTCCGGAGCTGCAGTCCGAGGACGTGCTGTTCTGGACCAGCCGCGGCTTCGCCGTGGTGGACGTGAACTACGGCGGCAGCAGCGGCTTCGGGCGCGAGTACCGCCAGCGCCTGAACGGCACCTGGGGAATCGTGGACACCGAGGACTGCATCGCGGCGGCGCGCCACCTGGCCGAGCAGGGCAAGGCCGACGGCGAGCGCCTGGTGATCCATGGGGGCAGCGCCGGCGGCTACACCACGCTCTGCGCGCTCGTCTTCCACGACGCCTTTGCCGCGGGCGCCAGCTATTACGGCGTCGCCGACGCCGAGACGCTCGCCCAGGACACCCACAAGTTCGAGTCGCGCTACCTCGACCGGCTGATCGGGCCCTATCCCGAGCGCGCCGACCTCTATCGCGAGCGCTCCCCGATCCACTACGTCGAGCAACTCGACGTGCCGGTGATCCTGTTCCAGGGCCTGGAGGACGAGGTGGTGCCGCCGGCTCAGGCGGAGAAGATGGTGGGGGCGCTGAAGCGCAACGGCGTGCCATACGAGTACCTGGCCTTCGAGGGCGAGCAGCACGGCTTCCGCAAGGCGGAGACCGTGAAGCAGTGCCTCGAGGCCGAGCTCGCCTTCTACGGGCGGATCTTCGGCTTCGAGACCGCGCCGTGAGCCACCTGAACGAGGCCGCCGAGAAGGTCCGCGACGTGGGCGAGCTGCTGGTGGAGCGCTCCGGCGTGGAGCCCGGCATGGAGGTCCTGGACGTGGGAACCGGCACCGGCAACGCGGCGCTGCCGGCGGCGAAGGCCGGGGCGCGCGTGACCGGCCTGGACGATGCCCCAGAGCTGCTGGCCATCGCCCGCGAGCGCGGCGCCGACGAGATGATCGAGCTGGACTGGGTCGAGGGCGAGCCCGAGAGCCTGCCGTTCGGCGACGACAGCTTCGACCGCGTGCTCTCGGCCTTCGGGCACATGTTCGTGCCGCGCCACGAGGCCGTGGCGGACGAGCTCAAGCGGGTCTGCCGCGATGGCGGCGCGCTGGGCCTGGCCGCTTGGACCCCCGACGGCCTCGGCGGCCGCATGCTGGCGGTGCTGGCCCGCCACCTGCCACCGTCGCCCGAGTACCCCTCCGCCCCCACCCTCTGGGGCGAGCAGGACCACCTGCGAGAGCTGCTCGGCGGGAAGCTCGAGTGCGAACGCCACACGATCGAGTTCGAGGCCGGCTCGCCCGAGGAGTGGTTCGAGTTCGTGGCGGAGAGCGTGGGCCCGTTCATCACCGCGCGCGGAACGCTCGACGCGCAGCGCTGGGAGGCGCTGCGCGAGGAGCTGGTGGAGTTGTTCGGTGAGGCGAACTGCGCCGAGCCCGGCGACGGCTGCCGACTCCAGCAGGAGTACCTGCTGGCCGTGATCCGCCGCTAGAGCCGCAACCCAAAGCGCCAGAGCACGACCTTCTCCAGCTCGCGCGGCAGGGCCAGGCGGACACGTAGGCGCGTGCGCCCCGCGCGAGCCCGGCGAACCGCCGAGCGCGGGAGTCGAAGTGCGACCCTCGTTGCGTGACGGATCACGATCCGGCGAGTCGCCAAGAGCCGAAACGGAGCGCGGTCCGATCGGATCGAGAGCCGCCCACGACAGACGCGCAGGGAGCACGGGATCCGGAACACCAGGCGCCCGTCGCCGGAAGCCGCGACCGGCCAGGGCGGCTGGATGTGGCCGTTAGGCGTGAAGACCTCGGAGACGAGATAGAGCTCACAGGTCCGCGACAGCCATGGCCCGGGCCTGCGTAGGGACCGGGGGTCGCCGAAGACGTTGTCGCTGCCGGGACCGCAGACGATCGTCGCCGGTTGCGCGCCAGCCGACAGGATGTCGTCGTCTCCCGGGCCTCCGACGGCGAAGTCCGGCCCATCCAGCTCCAGGCGGTCCTGGCCGGGGCCGCCGTTCACGCGGTCGGCGCCCGTGCCGGCCACGAGTTGGTCGCGCCCCTCTCCGCCACGAAGCCGGTCGTCACCGCCACCGCCATGGATCACGTCGTCGCCCGGACCGCCGTTGAAGTTGTCCATCCCCTCGACGCCCGTGAGCTCGTCATTGCCGGGACCGCCGTCGGCCCCCGAGTTCACGAAACCGTTGCTGCGCTCGAGCGCGCTCGGGGCGGTTGTGATGCGATCGTTGCCCGCCCCTCCCTGGACGGGGCGGCCGGTCGATCCGAAGCCCGCGGGTGCTCCCGAGCCGGTATACGAATCGTCCTGATCACCCAGGTCGATGTCGACTCCCATGACGCTCGCGGCCCCTGAGCAGATGACGGTGTGGGCGTCGACTGACTGGCAGTTCGCACCCGCCACGATGTTCGCGCCGGGGTCCGTCAGCCGGATCACGAAGCCCTGGAGGTTCCCCGGGTCCTCCACGTGCAGGGAGAGCGCGTTCTTCTCGCCGTTCTCCGCGTGGTAGCGCAGCGTGGGGCCGTCCCTCGACGCGCTCGACCCCTGCGCGACGGCAGGGGTGAGCGCGAAACAGAGCGTTGCCAAGGCGGCGAGCCGCCTCATCGCACGGCCCGCTTCTTGGAGACCTTCACACGCTTGTAGGTGTAGCCGGGGCTCTTGTTCGGATACTTCTTCGTGGCGTCGAGCTTGACCTTGTAGGTGCCGGCCCGCACGGGACGGAACGGGAACTGGCGCTGCGTCTTCTTCAGGTCGCCGCAAGGGCCCGTGAGGTGCCCGATCGCGACCGTCTTGCGCAGCTTCCCGTGCAGCACGTAGTGGGCGTAGAGCGTCTTGCCGCCGACGGCCTCGAACCCGTACGCGGAGAAGGTCGCCTTCTTGCGTGGGTTGACCTTCCGCGCGTCCCAGGCCGGAACGATCGCGTCGAAGGTCGAGGACAGGAACTGGGTGGTTCCCAGGGCCGGCGGTGTGCCGTTTTGCGGAGCCTCGTTGTCCGACGCCCCGAGGTTCACCGTCTCCCTGGTGTCGTCCGACGAGGCCAGATCCGGCGTCTTGAAGAGCGCGTCGATGTTCCCGGCGCCATCGGCGGTGGTGGTGGCACCCATCGCGTTGTTGCCATGGGGTCCGGACTGGTTGTACGACAGCGAGACCTCGCCCCCCGGCTTGTAGCCGCTTCCGGTGACGCGCTGCTGCTGGCCCGGCACGTAGCAGGGCTTGTCCGCGCTGACGCTGGGGGCCGCGCTGGCGAGCGCCGGGACGGCTGCGGTCGAAAACAGAGCACATGTGAATGCGATGTGTTTGATTGGGTTCATGCGGCGACCGTAAGTCGGCGCAGAACCCCGGCCTAGGGGACCTGGGTGGAGTTGTCGCTCCCCCCTCGGTCAGGCCCTGAGGAACGCCAATACAGCCAGCACGCGGCGGTGGTCCGCGGGTGCCGGCGCGAGGTCGAGCTTGCTGAAGATGCTGGTCACGTGCTTCTCCACGGCGCGCTCGGTGATCACCATCTGCTCGGCGATGGCGTTGTTGGAGCGGCCCTCGGCCATCAGCTCGAGCACCTCGCGCTCGCGGGCGGTGATCGCCGCGAGCGGGTCGTCGCGGCGAGAGCGGCCGAGCAGCTGCGACACCACCTCAGGGTCGAGCGCCGAGCCGCCCTCGGCCACGCGCCTGACGGAGTCCAAGAAGCGGTCCACGTCGGCCACGCGGTCCTTCAGCAGGTAGCCGACGCCGCCGGCGCTGTCGCCGACCAGCTCGAGCGCGTAGCCCTCCTCGACGTACTGCGAGAGCACCAGCACCGCGGTCTCTGGCAGGTTCCGGCGGATCTCCAGGGCGGCGCGCAGGCCGTCGTCGGTGTTGGTGGGAGGCATGCGGATGTCCACGATCGCGATGTCGGGCTTGTGGGCCGACACCTTGCGCACCAGGTCCTCGGCGTCGCCGGCCTGGGCCACCACGTCGAAGCCGGCGTCGCCCAGCAATCGCACGATGCCCTCGCGCAGCAGGACCGAGTCGTCGGCCACCACTCCCCGCACGGGCGCGCCCGCCGCAGGCCGATCACGAAAGCAGCGCCTCCAGGGCCGCGCCCGAGAGCTCCGACTTCGTGATGAAGCCGCGGGCGCCGCTCCCGTCCACCAGCGACTCGATGTCCTCGCGCGGGCGGCTCGACACGAGCACGATCGCGGGCGAGCTGCCGTTCTCGGTCAGCCGGGCCGCAACGGCGAAGCCGTCGATGTCGGGCAGATGCACGTCCAGCAGCACGAAGTCCGGCTTCAGGTCGCGGGCGCGCTCGATCGCGGAGTGGCCGTCCTCCGCCTCGCCCACCACGTCGTAGCCCTCCGATTCGAGCAGCATTCGCGCGCTCGAGCGAAAGCTCGGGTGGTCATCGACGATGAGGACGCTTCTCGCCATGTACACATTGTCGCCAGCCGGCTGCGATCCGCCAATACGGCTAGCCGTACTTAGTATCCGCCCCATGGAGGGCAGAGGGCCACAGCTCGAACCGGTGGGGGCGCCCCCGGCGGACCTGCCGCCGGAGCTCCGCGGGTCTCCGCCGCCGCGGCACGGCGGCCTTCTGACGCTTGTGCGCTTCCTGCGAGGCAGGGGCATGTTCAACCTGAAGTACGGGCGCCTGGCCGTGCGGCTGGCGCTGCGAAGGCTCTGGCACGGCCGGCGCCTGGTGCTCGACGGGCTTGCCTTCATCGGGCCCGGCTGCACGCTGCAGATCGGCCGCAATGGGCGCATCGAGCTCGGCCGCTGGTCGTGGATCGGCCACGGCACCAAGCTGCGCTGCCACGAGGGCGTGATCTCGATCGGCGCGAAGACCGTGCTGGGCCAGGAGTGCACCGTGTCCGCCTACCAGCGCGTGTCGATCGGGCGCGAGTGCGTGATCGCCGACCGCGTGATGCTGATCGACTTC
>DAIMGB010000039.1:3522-9260 GCA_036724195.1 Thermoleophilaceae bacterium | reverse complement strand
GGCCTCGACGGCCTCGGTCTCGACGCGCTTCGTGGCGTCCTGGCGCTCGAGCTTGTCGACCACCTGGGTGGCCTCGTCCAGCGCGTCGCCGAAGCGCTCCTTGAGGTCGGTGAGCACGCCCTCGTCGATCTGCGGCTCGGCCAGCTCGATCTTCTCCTTGCCGGCCTGCTTCTGCAGGTCGCGCTGGGCCTCGCAGAGCTTCTTGATCTCGCCGTGGGCGATGTCGAGCGCGTCGAGGATCTCAGCCTCGCCGATCTCGTTCGCGCCGGCCTCGACCATCAGGATGGCCTCCTCGGTGCCGGCCACCACGAGGTCGAGCGGGCTCTCGAGCATCCACTCCTCGTCGGGGTTGACGATGAAGTTGCCCTCGGCGTCCTGCCCGATCCGCACGGCGCCGACCGGCACCGGGAACGGAATGTCCGACAGCATCAGCGCCGTGCTGGCGCCGTTCATGGCGAGGATGTCGTACGAATGCTCGTGGTCGATCGACATGGGGATCGAGACCAGCTGGGTCTCGCGGTGCCAGCCCTTGGGGAAGAGCGGCCGCAGGGGCCTGTCGATCATGCGCGCGGTGAGGGTGGCCTTCTCGCCCGCCCTGCCCTCGCGCCGGAAGAAGCTGCCGGGGATCTTGCCCGCGGCGTACATGCGCTCCTCGACGTCCACCGTAAGCGGGAGGAAGTCGACGTCGCGCTCGTTGCCGGCCGTAGCCGTGGAGAGGACCTTGGTGTCCCCTGCCTGAATCGTTACTGCGCCGCTCGCCTGCCTGGCGAGCTTGCCGGTCTCGAAGACGAACTCGGTCTCCCCGATCTCGACTGAGACCCGGCTAACTGCATCACTCATGTGTTCCTTTCAGTGCCGCCTCCGGTTGGCGGCCTAGTTCATTTTCCTCGCGGAATCGTTCCGGAGGAGCTTAGTGGAAGCTCTTGAAGAAGCGCTTTTGCGCGCTGCGGCTGCCGGTGAGCGTGCGATCGGCGATGCCGATCTCGTAGACCTTCTTGCCCCGGACCTTGTAGACGATGCGGGCCTTCGAGCCCTTCTTCGTGTACCAGGTGTTGCGGCCCACCTTGATGCCGCGCGCCCTGCGCCCGATGCTCTTGCGAAGCGTGCGCGTGCTCGAGCCCACGCGAACCTTGCTGAGCTTGAACTTCTTGCTCGAGGTGAGGATCAGGATGCCCTTCTTGGCCGTGAAGCGCTTGCGGTTCTTCTTGCCGAACTTCTTGCGCAGCGCGCTCGACGGGTAGCCGATCCGCAACGCTCGCCTGTCGGTAAAGCAGAACTTGTCCACGCTGCCGCGGCTTCTTCGTCCGATCTTGAAGCGCTTCAGGTTCTTCAGCCTGTCGCGGCCCAGCTTGGTGCGGTCTAGAGACGTCTTCGAGGCCTTGCCCGTGGGCCTGTCGCAGCCCTTGCCGCTCGCGAAGGCCTTGTTGAACCCGGCGGTGCACTTCTGCAGCCCAGGGTCCTTCGTCTGGCCGCGGCCGATCAGCACGTCCTGCCTGGTGAGCACGGTGCCGCCGAAGCTCTCGCAGGTGAGCTTCCAGGTCTCGGTGGTCCCGGGCTTGAACGGCTCTGGGCTCTCGTAGTGGACGCTGAAGGCGAAGGTGGGGTCGACGGCCGAGAAGTTCACCACCCGGGCCACGTAGTGCCCGGACGGGTCGGGGCCGATCGAGGTCTGCTCGTTGTCGGTCGTACCGGCCGCGGAGCTTGCGATTGCCTGCCCGTCGTTGTCCGAGTTGTTGTCGTTGTCGGCGTCCTTGTAGATGTAGAGATCGAAGTCGCTGACGGGGTTCGACCACTGGATGCGGATCCGCGCGAAGCCGTTGTCACGGCCGCCGCCCTGGGGCACATCGAAGGGGATGTCGCGGTAGCCGGAGTTGCGCGTGCACATGTCGGGATAGTTCGGGCAGGGCGTCGTGGGCGAGGCCTCGGTGCTCGAGACCGGGTCGCTTGGCGGACCTGTGGCCGCGCGACCCTTTGACTGCGCCGCGACCGGGCGCGTCGACGGGTTGATGTGCCACCGGAACGTGGACCCGGTGGGCTCCATCGTCGAGTTCAGGTGGTCGTCGAACAGGATCGCGGCACCGCGGTTGCCGGCGGCGTCCTTGACCGGCGAGGTGGCGGTCTTGAAGTCCTTCCGGAGCCTCAACACCGAACCCGAGGGCGCCTTGCCGGCGAGCACGGAGTGGCGGGCGGTGTTGCCGGTGTTCTCCTCGGCCTTGAAGTAGGCCTCGCGGTTGCCGTGGCCGCCGATCGCCTTGGCCTCGGGGCTGGTGCCGTCGTACTGGGCCACCGTGTCCGCGTAGGGCGGGTGGAAGTTCGTCAGGCCGATCTCGAAGGTGAAGCCGAAGCCGCCGGTGGCGTAGTAGCTCCAGTCCTCGGTCGAGCCGGTGGTGTCGTAGAGCTGGTAGCTCGGCTCGCTGGTGAAGCCGTTCTCCGCCGCGAAGGAGTCACCGAGCTGCTTGTAGGCGGCCTCGTCCACCGGCGGCCCCTGCCGCTGGATGCCCGGCGGGCGCAGCACGAGGTCCGAGAACGTGTGGTTGGTGATGAGGGTGGTCACCTGGCGGCCCGAGATCAGCGCGCGGATGTTCTGCGACTCGGGCTCCGAGAAGGGTCCGTTGCCGCGGTAGTCCTGGGCGAAGTCGCCGGGTGGGGTGCCGCCGTCGGGGGTGGCGCCGTCGCCGCCCCAGAACCCTCCGTAGTTGCGGTTGGGGTCCACGCCGAACTGCGAGAGCCCGGTGGCGGGCTGCTGGTTGCAGTTGCCCTGGGCGGGGTCGTCGCCGTTCGGGTTGTTCACGCGGCAGTTCTTGCGCTGGTACTCGTAGGGGATCACCAGGTTGGCGGTCTCCTCGCCCCCGCGGCCCGTGCCGCCCCCGGCCGCCTCGCCGGCCTCGCGCGAGGTGTTGAAGCCGTCGGGGTTCACCACCGGGATCACGATTGTGCGGGTGCGGGCCATGATGCCGCGCGTGCGGGGGTCACCGGCCTTGTAGTCCTTGACCAGCTCGAAGGCCCACTCCATCGCGTGCTCCGAGGAGGGCCACTCGCGCGCGTGGTGCGCGCCCATCTGCAGGAAGATCGGCTTGCCGTCGTTGCCGTCGGCGGCGTTCACGTGCTGGGTGATCTCGATCCCCTCGACGGTGCGGCCGCTCCAGGTCTTGACCGGCAGCGTGACCGGCTTGACGAGGTCGGGGTTCTCGCGCACCAGCTTCTTCATGTCCCCGCCGTAGTCGGGCAGGCGCCGGTAGGTGGTGCGCCCGCTCGGGAGCGCGGAGGCTCGCACGCGCTGGGCGAAAGCGGAGTCCTTCTTCGCGTCGGCCACCGTCTGCTTGGCGATGTCCGCGACCTTCGCGACGTAGACGAACTTGTGCTCGCGCAGCTGCTTGGCATCCGGCTGCCCGTGGAGCACCACGTCCACGTAGTCCTTGCCGGCGCTCTCCGCCAGGTCGAGCCCCATCCGGTCGAGCTCGTCCTTGCGCGCGCGGCTGGCCACGGACACGCGCACGAGCGACAGGGTCGGCGGCGTCTTCGACGTGTCGATCGCGCTGAAGCCCACGTTCAGCTTCGCGCGCGAGCCGCTGCCAGAGAGCCGGCAGGCCTGTACGACCAGCTGCTCCCCCGGCTGGGCGATGCCGCTCGCCACCTCGTCGGCGCCGAAGCTCGAGTCCCCGGCCACGAGCCGGTTGGTCTTCGAGTCGAACACCGCCAGGTCCCAGTCGCCGCCGCTGCCGTCGAGCTTGGCGTTCACCCAGCCGAGCTTCGGGGCGGTGAAGTTGCGCTGCACGTTGCCGGCCTTGCCGGTGGCCGGGCGGTCGCTACAGGCCCGGAAGGCCGACTTGGTGCTGGCGATGCGCGCCGTGAGCAGCTGCGAGGCGGAGGCGCTGGAGGCAAATGTGATTGCCGCGAGCAGGCTCGCGACCACCACGCCCGTTTTCGTGCATACCCCACCCACTGCCAGGGGACCTATCTCCGGGACGCCGAAGGGCTAAACGCGCTGACCCTCGAGCGCCTCGAAGATCAGCTCGGCGGCAGGGATCTCCAGCGGGCTGCCCGAGCGGTAGGCCCAGGCCACGTTCCCCTCGGGGCCCACCATCACGAGCGCCCGCGCGGCCATTCCGCGCTCCTCGTTCCAGACGCCGTAAGCGCGCGCCACCTCGCCCTTCGGGTGGAAGTCGGCCAGCAGCGGAATCGTCAGGCTGAGCTGTGCCCGGAAGGCCTTGTGCGAGTAGGCGGAGTCCACCGAGATGCCGAGCAGCTGCCCGCCCTTGCCCTCCAGCTCGCCGAGCACCTGCTGGTAGACGCTCAGCTGGTCGGTGCAGACCGGGCTGAAGTCGAGCGGGTAGAACACCAGAACGACGGTGCGGCCGCGGAAGTCCGACAGCGACACCTCCTTGCCGTCCTGGTCCGGCAGCGTGAACCCGGGCGCCGGTTGCCCGGCCTCGATCATCGGCGCAGGCCGAGCTGCTGGATGAGCGACCGGTAGCGGTCGATGTCGCTGCTCTGGAGGTACTTCAGCAGGCGGCGGCGCTTGCCCACCAGCATCAGCAGGCCGCGGCGCGAGTGGTGGTCCTTGGTGTGCTCGCGCAGGTGCTCGGTCAACTCGGTAATGCGCGCGGTCAGGAGGGCAACCTGGACCTCTGTGGACCCGGTGTCGCTCTGGTCGCGGCCGTACTTGCCGACGATTTCCTGCTTTGCCTCAACGGTCAAGCTCATCGGCGGGAAACCGTAGCAGCCCGTTCGCAGATCTCGCGCGCCTGCAGGACGTCCTTTTTCATCTGCTCCACCAGCGCGTCGGCCGTCTCGAAACGGCGTTCCCCGCGCATCCGCTCGAGGAATGCGATGCGAAGGGTCTCGCCGTAGATGTCGCCCTCGAAGTCGATCAGGTGGGCCTCCACGAGCAGCCCTCTGCCGGTCTCGAAGGTGGGCCTGACCCCCACGTTCACGGCCGCCGGGTGGCCGTGGGCCCAGGCCGCGTAGACGCCGTGGCCGGGGGTCACCAGGCGGTCGTCGGGCACGATGTTGGCGGTGGGCATGCCCAGTTCGCGGCCGCGCCGGTCGCCGGCCACGACCTTGCCGTCGAAGAGGAACGGGCCGCCCAGGAACTCGGCCGCCTTCGCCACCTCGCCGGCCGCGACGAGCCCGCGGATGTGGCTCGAGGAGACGGTCTCCCCGGCCACCTCCACCAGCGGCACCACCCGCGTCTCGAACTCCGGCCGGGCGCCGAGGAACTCCGGCGTGCCGCGAGCGCCCTTGCCGAAACGGAAGTTCTCGCCCACCGACACGCCCGCCGCGCCGAGCTTCTCCACCAGCACCTGCTCGGCGAACTCCTCGGCCTCGAGCGAGGCGAAATGGCGGTCGAAGGGGATCACCACGAGCTCCTCCACCCCGAGCCCCGCGATCAGGTCGCGCTTGACCGTGAAGGGGTTCAGGAGCTTGGGCGTGGCCTCGGGGTGGATCACCGAGAGCGGGTGCGGGTCGAAGGTGAGCACCGTGTCGTTGCCGCGGATCACCTCGCGGTGGCCGAGGTGCACGCCGTCGAAGGTGCCAATGGCGACGCGCCGCGTTCGCTCTCCCGTCACGACCTCAGGCAGTCGCGTCACATTCATGCCGGGAACCCTATGGGCCGAACGGGTGCGTGGCGAGAAACCGGCCATATGGGCCGGTAACTCGACGCGCACCTCACGCGGGCGGGCCTCCGGCCGGCGAGAACACCACGACCGGCTGGAGCTCGCCGCCCCGCGGCTCGG
>DAIMGB010000039.1:191-3512 GCA_036724195.1 Thermoleophilaceae bacterium | reverse complement strand
GCCGGGAGGAAGGCGAGCGCCTCGAGGGGAGCGACGAGCCGCTCGGGATCGGCGTCCTCCAGCCGGAAGGGGCCGATGGCGGTCCGCTCGAGCTCGTCGCAGTAGGCGTCGCCGAGGTCGGCTATCAGGCTGCGCACGTAGGTGCCCGACGACACCTCCAGCTCGAAGGCGGCGCGCTCGCCCTCGTGCCAGAGCAGCTCCGCGCGGTGCACTGTCACCGGCCGTGGCGCCAGCTCGACCGCCTCGCCCCGCCGCGCGCGGGCGTAGGCGCGCTCCCCGCCAACCTTGACCGCCGAGTAGGCGGGCGGCGCTTGCTCGATCTCACCCAGCGGTAGTTCGAGGGAAGCGGGCACTCGTCCGGTCTGAACCAGCCGGCCGTCGCGGTCGCCGGTGTCGGAGCTCCAGCCCAGCCTGGCCACCGCCCGGTAGGCCTTCGGCAGGGCCATCAGGAACCGCTGGGCGCGCGTCAGCCGGCCCACCAGCACCAGCAGCAGGCCCGTCGCGAACGGGTCCAGCGTGCCGGCGTGGCCCACACGCGTGCCGCGCGGCAGCTCTCGGCGCACGCGGGCGACCACGTCGTGCGAGGTCACCCCCGCTGGCTTGGGATAGAGGATCAGGCCGTTCAGCTGAGCTGGCGGCCGACCTGCTCGAGGAGCGAGTCCACGAGCTGCGGATAGGGGAGCGAGGTCGTGAAGCCCGCCGCCTGGGGATGACCCCCGCCGCCCAGCTCGCGCGCCACGCGCGAGACGTCGACCTTGCCGTCGGTGGACCGGAGGCTCACCTTGTGCTTGCCCGCGCGGTCGTCCGAGAGCAGCTCCCGCGCGAGCACGGCCACCGAGGTGCCCTCGACCGCGCGAATGTGATCAACGATGCCCTCGGAGTCGGTCTCGAGCGCGCCGGTCTCCTCGTAGTCGTCCTTGGTGAGGTGGGCCACCGTGACGGCCCCGCCGTCCAGGCGCTCGACGCTCGCCAGGGCGCACTGGAGCAGCTGCAGGCGCCGGAAGGGCAGGTCCTCGAAGAGGCGCCTGTAGACGACGTGGGGCTGCACACCCGAGTCGATCAGGTCCGAGGCCATGCGGTGCGCCTCGGCGGTGGTGTTCTCGTACATGAAGCGGCCGGTGTCGGTCACGAGGCCCACGTAGAGCGCATCGGCGATCGGCGCCGTGATCTCGGCCCCGAGGTCCTGGGCCAGGTGCCAGACGATCTCGGCGGTGCAGGACGCGTCGGGCACGACCAGGTTCACCGTGCCGAAGCGGGTGTTGTCGTGGTGGTGGTCGATGTTCACGATGTGGACGCCGTCCTGCTGGAGGAAGTCGACCGGCATGCGGTCGATGTTGCCGCAGTCGAGGAACACCACGGTTCGCTCGTCGACGTCGTCCGGGGGCGCTCCCACGAGGCCGTCGAAGGTCCAGTCGCGGTACTCCCACGGGAGCGGGAACTCGTCCGGCGACATGAACATCAGGCTGTCCTTGCCGAGCTGCTCGAGCACCCAGTGCATCGCGAGCAGCGAGCCGAGCGCGTCGCCGTCGGGATTTTCGTGGGTGGTCAGAAGCAGCTTGTCCGACTCGCGCAGCCCCTCGACCACCTCGCCTTGTTCAGTCGTCAGAGCCACGCCCGCCCTCCTCTTCGAGGAGCTGGGTGATTCTCATGCCCCGGTCGATGGAATCGTCATACAGAAACTGAAGCGTTGGAGTGCGCTTCATGCGCAGCTCCTGGGCGATCCGGGCCTGCAGCGCGCCGTGGGCCGAGCGCAGGCCGGCCAGCGTTTCGCTGCGCTGCTCGTCGTCTCCGAGCACGCTGACGAACACGCGAGCGTGCCTCAGGTCGGGGCTTGTCTCCACAGCGGTCACTGTCACGAAGCCTATGCGCGGGTCCTTCATTCCTTCTGCCAGCCGCGCCGAGAGCACTTCCCGGAGCGCGACGTTCACCCGCCTCATTCGATCGGAGGGCATGCTAGAGCAGGTCGTCCGAGGAAACGAGCGTGCGCTCGACCCGGCTGGTCTCGGGAAAGCGGGATCCCACAAAGCGCTCAATGCCGGCTGCGCATTCACTCACGCCGCCCGCGCTGCGTCCCACGACGGCCGCGGTCAGGGTGGCGCGCTGCCAGAGGTCGTGGTGGTCGGTCTCGGCCACCGATGCGCCGAAGCGCTTCTGCAGCTGCATCTTCACGCTCTGGAGCTCCTTGCGCTTGCCCTTGAGGCTCGCGTTGTCGGGGAAGTGCAGCTGGATCTCGAGCAGGCAGACGAAGCTCAAGCGAGCGTCTGCTCGACCTGGCGTGTCTCGTAGGCCTCGATCACGTCGCCTTCCTTCACGTCGGCGAAGTTCTCGAGCGTGATGCCGCACTCGAGGCCGGATGTGACCTCTCGCACGTCGTCCTTGAAGCGCCGCAGCGACGCGATGCGCCCGGTGTAGACCACCGTGCCGTCGCGCACGAGCCGGCACTGCTCGCCGCGGCGAATGGTGCCCTCGGTGACCTGGGAGCCGGCGATCGTGCCCACGCGCGAGGCCTTGAAGATGGCGCGCACCTCGGCGCTGCCGGTGGTCTCCTCGACCTCCTCGGGCTCGAGCAGGCCCTCCATGGCGTCGCGCAGCTCCTCGACCACCCGGTAGATCACCGAGTAGGTGCGGATCTCGACGCCCTCGTTGCGGGCCACCTCGGTGGCGTTGCCGACCGGGCGCACGTTGAAGCCGATGATCACGCCCTCGGAGGCGGCGGCCAGCATCACGTCCGACTCGGAGATGCCGCCCACGCCGTCGCGGATCACGTTCACGGTGACCTGCTCCTGCGGCAGCTTGGCGACCTCGTCGATCAGAGCCTCCAGCGAGCCGGCCACGTCGGCCTTCACGACCAGGTTCAGCTCCTGCTCGCCCTTCTCGGCGCGCGCCATCACGTCTTCGAGCGAGACCCTCACGCCGGCCCGGCGCGCCAGCGCCTCCTGCTTCAGCCGGATCGCGCGCTCGTTGGCGACGCGCCGCGCCTCGCGCTCGTTCTCGACCACCCGGAAGTGCTCGCCGGCCTCGGGAACGCCGTCGAAGCCGAGCACCTCGACGGGCATGCC
This sequence comes from Thermoleophilaceae bacterium, assembly GCA_036724195.1. Taxonomy (GTDB): domain Bacteria; phylum Actinomycetota; class Thermoleophilia; order Solirubrobacterales; family Thermoleophilaceae; genus DATACN01. The sequence goes on along the minus strand of DAIMGB010000039.1, from coordinate 453 downwards.
GGGCGTGGCCACGTCGACGCGCTCGCCGCGGAAGTCGTGCATCGCCTTCGCGCGGCCGGGATGCTCTCCCGAGACCACCGCGTCGCCCACGTGCATCTGGCCGCGCTCGATGAGCAGCGTGACCACGGCGCCGCGGCCCGGATCGAGCCTGGACTCGATGACCACGCCCGACGCCTGCGTGTCCGAGTTGGCCTTCAGCTCCTGGATCTCCGCCAGCGTGACCAGCGTCTTGAGCAGGTCCTCGAGGTGGTCGCCGGTCTTG
>DAIMGB010000039.1:0-181 GCA_036724195.1 Thermoleophilaceae bacterium | reverse complement strand
TGGCCGAGACGTCCACGAACTCGGTGTCGCCGCCCCAATCCGCCGGGGTCAGGCCCTGGTTGGCCAGCTCGCCGCGGACGCGGTTCGGGTCCGCGCCCTCCTTGTCGATCTTGTTCACGGCCACCATCACGGGCACGCCCGCCGCCTTCGCGTGGTCGATCGCCTCGACGGTCTGCGGCAT
>DAIMGB010000038.1:674-9264 GCA_036724195.1 Thermoleophilaceae bacterium | reverse complement strand
GGCCGAGGTGATCGTGCCGCCCTCGTACCGGGAGGCCCACCGCGCGGCGCTGCGGCGATTCGTCGAGACGGAGGAGCCCACGATCCTCGGCCAGCGGCTGGAGCTCACCGCGATGCGGCGCGACGGCGACGAGTTCCCGATCGAGGTCGCGATCAGCCGCATCGGCACCGCCTCGCCGCCGGCGTTCACCGGCTACCTGCGCGACATCTCCGACCGCCAGCAGGCCGAGAAGGAGCGCGAGGCCTCGCGCGTGCAGATGGAGGCGATCCTCCGCGGCGTGGCCGACGGCGTGACCGCCCAGGCCCCGGACGGCACGCTCCTGTTCGCGAACGAGGCGGCGGTCGAGGTGCTGGGCTACGACACGGCAGCGGAGCTGCTGGCCGCGGCGATCCCCGACCTGATGCAGCACTTCGAGGTCTTCGACGAGGAGGGCAAGCCGTTCCCGATGGAAGAGCTACCCGGCCGCCGCGCGCTGATGGGCGAGACCGGTGCCGAGGAGCTGCTGCGCTTCCGCGTCCGCGCGACGGGCGCCGAGCACTGGTCGGTGGTCAAGGCCACGCCGCTGTTCGACGAGGCGGGCGACGTGCAGATGGCGATCAACGTGTTCGAGGACATCACCGAGCACAAGGTCAACGAGCGCCAGCAGACCTTCCTCGCCGAGAGCACCGGCGTGCTCGCCGCGTCGCTCGACGCCGACGAGACCCTGCGCAAGGTCGCCTGGCTGGCCGTGCCCGAGATCGCCGACTGGTGCGCCGTCGACCTGGCCGCGGACGACGGCGGAATCGAGCGGGTGGCACTCGTGCACGCCGACCCCAGGCAGCTCGCGCGGGCGCAGGAGTTCCAGCGCCGCTATCCGCCCGACCCGAACGCCGAGACCGGGGTGCCGAAGGTCCTGCGCACCGGCGAACCGGAGCTCTGGCCCGACATCACCGACGAGTTCCTCGTCGCCTCGGTGGAGGACCCCGAGCAGCTCGCGCTGATCCGCGACATCGGCCTCCGCTCGGCGATGGTGGTGCCGATGATCGTCCACGACCGGCCGATCGGCGCGCTGACCTTCGTGAACGGCGCCTCGGGCCGGCGCTTCTCCGAGGACGACCTGCCGATGGCCCAGGAGCTGGCCCACCGGTGCGCAACCGCGATCGACAACGCCCGCGTCTACGGCGAGCGCGACTACATCGCCCGCACCCTCCAGCGCAGCCTGCTGCCCTCCGAGCTGCCCGCCATCCCCGGGCTCGAGACCGCCGCGCGCTTCCGAGCCACCGGCGCGGGCAACGAGGTCGGTGGCGACTTCTACGACCTCTTCCAGACCGGCGAGCGCGGCTGGGCCGTCGTGGTCGGCGACGTGTGCGGGAAGGGCCCGGACGCCGCCGCGGTCACCGCCCTCGCGCGCTACACCCTGCGCGCCGCCGCCATGAGCGAGCGGCTGCCCAGCCGGGTGCTCGGCCTGCTCAACGAGGCGCTCATGCGCCAGGTGGGCAAGCGGGGCTTCTGCACCGTCGCCTACGCGTACCTGGAGTCGCTCGACGACGGCGCCCGGCTCGGGTTCGCGAGCGGCGGCCACCCGCTGCCGCTCGTGCTGCGCGCGGACGGCAAGGTCGAGTGGCTCGGCTCGCACGGCATGCTGCTCGGAGCGGTGTCAGATCCCGAGATCGACGATCGGTCGGTGTCGCTCGGCGCCGGCGACTCCGTGGTCTTCTACACCGACGGCGTCACCGAGGCGGGCAGCCCGGGCGCGGCGCTCGGGGAGGAGCGCCTGGCCGAGATCGTGCGCGGGTGCTCGGGAATGAGCGCCGACGCCATCGCCGGGAGCGTGGAGGACGCCGCCCTCGAGGCGGAGGACGGCCGCGCCCGCGACGACATCGCGGTGGTCGTGGTGCAGGTTGCAAACGGCCATTGACGCTGGGCGAGACGTTGCCGTTCTCCAGCTGAGAGTTTCGGAAACCGACCAGCGGTACACAATGGGTAGTAGTCGGACGGATGCGGCCGTAAGAGGACGACTCGTAGCTCCATGGACTCCACACCCACCTATCTACCGGCCGCAGGCGGCTCGGTGAGCGACGTCCCCGACAGTCCCGAGCAGGGGGGCGTAAAGGACACCATCGAGCTGCGCCTGAACGGCGGCCCCGAGGCCCCCTCGAAGGCGCGGCGTGCGCTCGGCAAGCTGCGTGGCGACATCGATCCCCCGCTGATGGAGACGATGCGGCTGCTCGTGACCGAGCTGGTCTCGAACAGCGTCAAGCACGCCAGCGCCGAGGCCGTGAGCCTGCGCGTGCTGGTGGGCCGCCAGTCCGTGCTGGTCGAGGTGACCGACCACGGGCCGGGCTTCCAGCACCGCCCGCGCCGGCGCAACGACGCGCGGGACTCCGGCTGGGGCCTGTTCCTTGTGGAGCGCCTGGCCCACCGCTGGGGCGTCGGCAACGACGGCCCCGCCACGCGCGTCTGGTTCGAGCTGCGCCGCGGCTAGCCGAGCGTGAGCTGCGGGTCCTCGGGCGGGGGCCCGGGATCCTGTCCTAGGAGCACCTGGAAGCGCTGTGCCGCCGTGGGCGCGTCGTCGTCGCGGTTGTTGTTGAACATCACGTGCACCTGGCCGGCCTGCTCCGCCAGCCCGCGGGCACGGTCGCCGATCTCCTCCAGCTCGTCGTCGGTGTAGCGCCAGCCGAAGCGCTCGGCCACCGATTTGCCGCCCAGGTAGCCGTCCGTGTTGCGGCCGTGCGCGCGCAGGTAGGCCAGGTCGTCGCGGGTCACCGCGTCGGTGGACGGCATGATCTGGAAGTTGTCGCCGGGCGGGGCGTCCACGCCCACGAACGCGGCGCCGTGCTCGGAGAACCACTCGAGCGTGTCCTGCCGGCGCTTGCCTTCGACCCAGTTGCGGTTGCGCAGCTCGATGGCCACCGGGCGCGGCTTCAGCGCCTCGACCAGCCCGTCCAGCTCGCCCAGGTCGTGGCGCCCCGGTGAGAAGGCCGGGGTCAGCTGCACGAGGAAGGCGCCGAGCTTGCCGGCCTCCTCCAGCGGCGAGACCTCCCCCACCAGCCGCTTCGCCAGCGTGGTCTCGAGGTCCGGGGTGAGGATCACGCGCCCGCGCTCGTTCACCTCGGCCTCGTCGCGCAGGTCCGGGGGCAGCGAGTCGAGCGGCGCCGAGTGGCGCGAGAGGGCGCGGTGCACCTTCACGTCGAAGGTGAAGCCATCGGGCGTGACCTCGGCCCAGCGGTGCACGGTGTTGCGGTCGGGCACCGCGTAGAAGCTCGAGTTCAGCTCGACCGCCCGGAAGCGCTCGGCGTACCAGGGCAGGCGCTCGCCGGCCTCCATGCCCTGCGGGTACCACTTCTTGACGAAGCCTGGGTCCGCCCAGCTCGAGGTACCCACGAGGATGTCCCCCATCGCCAAGAAGCTAGCGCCCCCTTCGCCCGAAGCTGTGGGCCGCGGGCGCCACGCTGCTAAGGGGGCCTAGCCCCCTTACACCCGGCTTCGCCGGGACATCCCCCGGATACTTGCGCTCGTCGTTGCTCCAGGCGCGGCGCGGCTCGATGTGCCTGACCTCGGCGCGCGGCAGGTCGGGGCGGTCCAGGCGCTCGATCCTGTCCACCAGCACGTTCACGCTGCCCTCGCGGCGCTCCAGGCGGCCGCTCGCCAGCACGAGCGGCTCGGCGCGCACCGCCAGGCGGAAGCGGTCGTGCACCGGCGGGGGCACGATCAGGTTGATCGTGCCGTGCTCGTCCTCCAGCAGCATGAAGGTCACGCCCTTGGCGGTGGCAGGGCGCTGGCGAGCCACAACCAGCCCGGCCACGCGCACCCTCGAGCCGTCGCGGCCGGCCTCGAGCTCCGTGCTCGAGCGCAGGTCGCGCGGCAGGTCCGGGCGCATCAGCTCGAGCGGGTGCTCGCGCAGGGTCACGCCGGTCGAGCCGTAGTCGGCGAGCATCCGCTCCCAGGCGCTGAGCGCGCGCAGCTCCGGCCCCGCGTGCGGCTCCAGCGGCAGCGCCAGCTGCGTGCCGGAGGGCACCCGCTCGCCGGGCACGGCCACGCCGAGCCCCCAGAGCGCCTCGCGCCGGGAGCCGCCCGACAGCTCGTCGCAGGCGCCCGCCCAGGCCAGGCGGCCGAGCGTCTCCTCGCCCGCCCCCGAGCGTCCGGACAGGTCGGCCAGCGAGCGCCAGCCGCCGCCCTGCTCGCGCTCCGACACGAGCGCCCTGACCTCGTCCTCGCGCACGCCGTTCACGTAGCCCAGTCCGACGCGCACCGCCCGGGCCTCCGTCCGACAATCCACCCAGCTTCGAGCCACGCACGGCGGCAGCACCTCCACCCCCACCCGCTGGGCCTCGTGCACCAGCGTGTCGGGCGGGTAGAAGCCCATCGGCTGCTCGTTCAGGAGGGCGCAGAGGAACTCGGGGTGGTAGTGCACCCGCAGCCAGGTGGACTGGTAGGCCAGGAGCCCGAACGCCGCCGAGTGGGCCTTCGGGAAGCCGAAGCCCGAGAAGCCGACGATCTGGCCGTAGACGCGCTCCGCCACCTCGCGCGAGGCGCCGTTCCGCATCGCGCCGTCGATGAACTTGCGCTCGTATGAGCGCATGGCCGCCTCCGAGCGCTTGCGGCTCATCGCGCGGCGCAGCCCCTCCGCCTCGCCCGGCCGGAAGCCGGCGAGCCCCATCGACACCTCGATCACCTGGTCCTGGAAGACGATCGCACCGAGCGTGTCGCGCAGCACCGGCTCTAGCGACGGGTGCTCGTAGGGCACCTGGTAGCTCGGGTCCGCGCGCAGCGCCTTACGGCGCTCGATGTAGGGGTGCACGGCCCCGCCCTGGATCGGCCCCGGCCGCACCAGCGCCACCTGCACGGTCAGGTCGTCGAGCGACTCCGGGAGGGTGCGCTTGAGCATCTGCATCTGCGCGCGGCTCTCGATCTGGAACACGCCCATCGTCTGGGCGCGCTGGATCTCCGAGTAGACCTCCGGGTCGTCGTAGGGGATGCGCGAGAGGTCGATGCTCTCGCCCCGCACGCGCGCGATCTCGTCCACGCAGCGCTCGACCGCCGACAGCATCCCCAGCCCCAGCAGGTCGATCTTCAGGAAGCCGGCGTCGGCGCAGGAGTCCTTGTCCCACTGCACCATCTGGCGGCCCTCCATCGAGGCCGGCTGCACCGGGCAGAGGTCGATCAGCGGCTGGGTGGAGATGACCATGCCGCCCGGGTGCTGGGACATGTGGCGCGGCAGCCCGTGAGCGTCGCGGGCGAGCGCCACGAGCGCGTCCCAGCGCGGCGAGCGGCCGGCCGGCACGTCGCCCTCGATGTCGTTCTTCGGCTTCCAGGGATCCACCGCGCGCGCCAGGCGCTCGATCTCTCCCGGCGGCAGGCCGAGCGCCTTGGCGAAGTCGCGCACCGCCGAGCGCACCTGGAAGGTCGGGAAGGCCGCCACCAGCGCGCAGCGGTCGCGCCCGTAGCGGTCGTGCACGCGCGGGATCAGCACGTCGCGCACGTCGCGCGGGAAGTCGAGGTCGATGTCGGGCAGCGCCGACAGCTCCTCGTTCAGGAAGCGCCCGAGCAGCAGCTCGTTCTCGATCGGGTCGACGTGCGAGAGGCCGGTGAGGTAGCAGACGATCGAGGACACGCTCGAGCCCCTCCCCCGCCCCGGCGGCAGCAGGCGGCGGGCTGATTCCGGACCCGCCCTCCCGCGCACCTGGGCGGCCACCTCGCGGGCCAGCTCGAGCATGTCGCGGTGCAGCAGGAAGAAGCCCGACAGGCCAAGGCCGCGGATCACCCTGAGCTCCTCCTCGAGGCGCGCCTCGGCCTCGGCGAGCGTGGGGCGGCCCGCGTAGCGCTCGCCGATCTTCGCCTTGCAGAGCTCGGCCAGCTTCGAGTCGGCCTCGGGGTCCTCCGAGCCGGGATAGCGGTAGCCGAGGTCCGCGGTCAGGTCGAAGCACAGGCGCTCGGCCAGGCGGCCGCTCTCGTGCACGGCCTCGGGGTGCTCCCGGAAGCGTTCGGCCATCTTCTCCGGCGTGGCCAGCACGTGCGACGAGTTGCCGCGCCGGCCGGGCTCTGACTCGTCGAGGGTGGCGCCCAGGCGCACGGCCACCATCGCGTCCTGCAGCGCCGCCCGCGAGCGATCGTGGGCGTGCACGTTGCCGGTGGCCACGCACGGCACCCCGAGCCGCTCGGCCAGCTCGGCGAGCAGGCGGTTGCGGTGGCGGTCGTTGCGCCAGTAGGGGCGCTGCAGCTCCACGCGGAAGCGCTCTTGCCCGAAGGCGGCCAGCAGCCGCTGCCCGGCGGCTGCGGCGCCGCGGTGGTCGCGCGCCTCGATGCGGCGCGCCAGCACGCCGTCGCGGGCGCAGCCCGACAGGCACACGAGCCCCTCGGCATGGCGCTCGACGTCATCCAGCGCCAGCTCCGGCTCGCCCTCGATGGGATCCTGGCGCGGCCTGCGGTTGCCGTCGGGCTCGTCCCAGCCCAGGTGCACCCAGCGGCGCGTGTGCGCGTGCGCCTTCGTGATCAGGCGGCAGAGGTTCGAGTAGCCGGCCCGGCTCTCACACAGGAGCGTGAGGTGCGAGCCGTCGTCGAGCGTCAGCTCGGCGCCGGTGATCGGCCTGATCCCGAGCGGCTTGAGCGCCTGTGCGGCCTCCATCGCGCCGTGCAGGCCATCGTGGTCCGTGACCGCCAGCGCCTCGTGCCCCTGCTCCGCCGCGGCCCCCGCCAGCTCCACCGGATGCGACGCCCCGTCGAGGAACGAATAGGCGGAATGGCAGTGCAGCTCGACGTAGGCCATGCGAACACATGTTCGCATGGCGCGAAGGTCAGGTCAACGCGTACCTATTCCCGCAGCTCAACGGCTTCAAGGGCGCGCGCCCGCTCCAAGTAGAGATCGAGCTGCGTCGCCTTGCCGTCTCGGAGCGTCCAGAGATGCGCGGTCTTGTTCGCCTGTACGTCTGCGCCGCTTTCTCGTCCCCGGCCGTGTTCTACGGCCAAAGTCAAGACTCGCTCGTCATCGAGGTCGAGGATCTCTTCAACCTCCGGGCGGTAGTCCTCAAAAGCCTCGTAGACGCTCGCCATGTAACGCGCCATGCCCTCGTGCCCGCGGTAGGTCTCGTTGACGCCCACCCAGTATCCCGCCATCACTCGAAGCGCACCCCGGCAGCGGCGTCGCCCTCTGCGAAGCGCAGCAGGCGTTCGCCCTCCTCACCCAGCGCCGTTCGGTCGGCCTTGGCGAGGCGGCCGAAGGGCTCTATCAGCAGCGTCGAGCTTCGCTTGCCCTCGCGCTCGATCTTCCAGGTGCCCGCCACGAAGCCGTCGAGCAGGAACGTGGCGAGCACGCGGCCGCCCGTCAGGAAGACCCTCGGGCGGAGCTCGTCCGCGATCATGCGGCTGCGATCCGCATGGGAGAGGATCGCGTTGTCGAGCTCGGGCAGGAACAGCGGCGGCACGGGCGTGTCGGCGTCAGGCAGCGGCGCGCCCGGCAGGTCGAGCAGCTCCTTGCCCTGCTCGTCGCGGTAGCTCTCGAGCTCCGGTGCCAGCTCCTTCACGCTCGCCCTCAGCCCGGCCAGGCCCGACCAGGCCTGCACGTCCGCCGTCTTCGCCGGGCCGAAGGCCGCCAGGTAGCGCCGGATCAGCTCGTGTGGTCCCTTCGCCGGGGTGACCCGCTCCGCGGCCAGCGCGTAGGCGGGCGTGGCGGGCCAGCCCCACTTCGGATCGCCTGCCACCTGCACGAGCGGCAGCTCCGAGCGCACCAGGAGCGCCAGCGCCGGCGTGTCCCAGTCGGGGAAGCGCTCGGCCAGCAGCTCGCGCAGCTCGGCGAAGGTGAGCGGCCGCTGCTCGAGCGCCGCCCGGGCGGCGGCGAGCACCGGCTCCCGGTCGAGCCCTTCGATGCGCTTGCCGACGAACGCGATCAGGTTGCGCGTGAGCGCGGGCTGGAGGTCGGCGCGCAGCTCGGCGTAGTCGGCCGCCGTGAACAGCTGCAGCGTGAAGCGCATCAGGCTGGCCCTGACCACCTCGCCGCGCCCAGCGAGCTCGTGCAGCTGCTCCCGGCGGAAGTCGCGCAGGCGGCTCCAGAGGCCGAGGTAGGGCATCTTCCGCTTCTGCGCCTGGAGGCCGGCGACGCGCGCGATCGCCTCGGCAGGCTGGAGCTCGGAGCGCTCGAGCAGCAGCTGCCGGGCGAGCGTGGCCCGGTTCAGCTCCCGGAGTGTGAGCTCGCGATCGATGGACGGCGAGGCTACTGGCGCGCGACGGTGCCAGGATCAGCTTTGTGAGCACGCTCGACCTCGACACGCCGCACGGCCCCGCGAGGGCGCACCTCACGCCCGCGCAGGAGCCGCGCGCCGCACTGGTGCTCGGTCACGGAGCCGGCGGCGGGGTGAACGCGCCCGACATCGCCGCGGCTGCGCAGGCGGCACTCGCCGAGGCGGTCAGCGTCGCGCTCGTCGAACAGCCCTACCGTGTGGCCGGGCGCCGCTCGCCGGCACCGGCGAAGCAGCTCGACGCGGCCTGGACCGCGGTCGTGCAGCAGCTGCTCGAGGGCGAGCTGAGCGAGGAAGGTTACCGCGTATTCCCCGCCAAGAACGGCGAGACGGCAGTCTTGATCGCCGAGGAAAACGCCCTCGATTGCGCGGTGGTCGAC
>DAIMGB010000038.1:0-664 GCA_036724195.1 Thermoleophilaceae bacterium | reverse complement strand
GCCGCTCGCTGGGGGCACGGGTTGCCTGCCGCACCGCGGACGCGCTGGGAGCGGTGGAGGTGCTCTGCCTCGCCTTCCCGCTGCAGCCGCCGCAGCGCCGCTCCGCGACGGCCCCGTCGCCCAGCCGGCTCGACGAGCTGGACGCCGTGACCGTGCCCACGCTGGTGGTCCAGGGCACCTCCGACCGCTTCGGCATGCCGCCGCCGGGCCCGCGGCGCACCGTCGCGCAGGTGGCCGGCGACCACGGCCTGAAGAAGGATCTCGAGGCCGTTGGGGCCGCGGTGCGGGACTGGCTCCCGGGGGTCGTCGGGCTGGAGACGCGTGCCAAGGCGGGCTGACGGCGCCTCGCTCGAGCGCGAGCTCGACCGCCTCTACGGCCTGCCGCCGGGCGAATTCACCTCGGCCAGGAACGAGCTCGCGCGCGAGCTGAAGCGCTCCGGCGACGCCGCCGGAGCCGACCGCGTTCAGGAGCTGAAGAAGCCCAGCCGCGCCGCCGGGGCGATCAACCGCGCGGCCCGCGGCAACCGCCGCGACGTCAAGCGCCTGCTGGACGCCGCGGCGAAGCTGGGCGAGGCACAGGAGCAGCTGCTCCAGGGCGGGGGCCGGCGGGGCATCCAGCAGGCGGTCGAGCTTGGCCTGGATGGCCGAGAGGCGCGCTTTGGCT
>DAIMGB010000037.1:0-9484 GCA_036724195.1 Thermoleophilaceae bacterium | reverse complement strand
ATCATCCGGCCGGTCATCTCCGAGAAGAGCTACGCGCTGCTCTCGGCCGGCAAGTACACCTTCCGCGTCCACGAGCGCTCCAACAAGACGCAGGTGCGCCAGGCGATCGAGGAGATCTTCGGCGTGCGCGTGACCGGGGTGCGCACCGCCTGGGTCAAGCCCAAGCCGAAGCGCCGCGGCTACTCCACGGGTACCCGCCGGCGCTGGAAGAAGGCCATCGTGACGCTGCACCCGGAGGACTCGATCGAGCTGTTCGAGGGTCAGGAGATCGGCGAGTAATGCCCGTCCGCAAGCACAAGCCCACCACGCCCGGCCGGCGCTTCGCCACCTGGGCCGACAACCGCGAGGTCACCAAGACCGAGCCGGAGAAGTCGCTCACCGAGGGCATCACGAAGACGGGCGGCCGCAACTCGAAGGGTCGCGTGACCTCGCGCCACCGCGGCGGCGGGGCCAAGCGCCGCTACCGCAAGATCGACTTCAAGCGGCTCAAGGACGGCGTGCCCGCCAAGGTCGCCGCGATCGAGTACGACCCGAACCGCTCGGCGCACATCGCGCTGCTCCACTACGCGGACGGCGAGAAGCGCTACATCCTCGCGCCGGCGCGCCTCGGTGTGGGCGCCACGGTCACGTCCGGCCCCGACGCCGACATCCAGGTGGGCAACTGCCTGCCGCTCGCGCGCATTCCCACCGGCACGATCGTGCACAACGTCGAGCTGACCGCCGGCCGCGGCGGGCAGATGGGCCGTTCCGCCGGCACCTCCATCCAGCTGGTGGCGAAGGAGGGGCGCTACGCAACGGTGCGCCTGCCCTCCAGCGAGATGCGCATGGTGTCCGTGGAGTGCCGCGCCACCATCGGCTCGCTCGGCAACGTCGAGCACGAGTTGGTGGAGCTTGGCAAGGCCGGACGCTCCCGCCACCGCGGCAGGCGTCCGCAGACGCGCGGCGTGGCCATGAACCCGGTGGATCATCCGCACGGCGGCGGCGAGGCTCACAAGACCCCGGGCGGCCACCCGCGCACCCCCTGGGGCGTGCCTACGCTGGGCTACCGAACACGTAAGAAGAAGAAGCCGTCCGGCCAGTTCATCGTCCGCGGCCGGCGGCGCGGCAAGAAGGGCAATAGGTAACGCATGTCCAGATCTTCAAAGAAGGGGCCGTGGGTCGAGGAGCGCCTGCTCGGGCGCATCGTGGCCATGAACGAGTCCGGCAACAAGCAGATGGTCAAGACCTGGTCGCGCGCCTCGACGATCTTCCCCGAGATGGTCGGCCACACGATCGCCGTGCACGACGGCCGCAAGCACGTGCCGGTGTTCGTCTCCGAGTCGATGGTCGGGCACAAGCTCGGCGAGTTCGCGCCCACGCGGGTGTTCCGTGGACATGCCGGTAGTGATCGCGTGAGGATGCGCTGATGGCAGAGGCAGAGGGCAGAGGGCAGAGGGCAGAGGATGAGACTCCGGACGCCACCGAGGCCACCGAGGAGAAGAAGCCCGCTCGCCGTCGCGGCTCAGCCGAGACGGGTACCGGGGCGCGCTCCAGGAAGGCTGCTCCCAAGGTCGACGGCGAGGTCGTCGTGCGGGCGCGTGCGCGTTACGTGCGGGGTGCGCCGCGAAAGGCCAGGCTCGTGATGGATCACATTCGCGGCCGTCCGGTTGAGCAGGCGCGCGCGATGCTCGCGCACACGCCCAGGGCGGTGTCGACCGACATCCTGAAGCTGCTCGAGTCCGCCATCGCGAACGCCGAATCGAACTTCGAGCTGGGCGCCGACGAGCTCAGCGTGCGCCGCTGCTACGTCGACGAGGGCCCGACCATCAAGCGCTACCGCCCGCGGGCGATGGGGCGCGCCACGCGCATCAACAAGCGCACCAGTCACATGACCATCGAGCTGACCAGTGGAGAGAAGAGGTAGCCATGGGGCAGAAGGTTCATCCCGAGGCGATGAGGGTCGGCTACATCCACGACTGGAAGTCGACCTGGTTCAACGAGCGCGAGTTCTCCGACTACCTGCTGGAGGACATCGGCATCCGCGACCACATCGAGAACAAGCTCGCCCACGCGGGCCTCTCGAGCATCACCATCAAGAAGAACAAGAACGAGATCGAGGTGAACATCCACACCGCCCGCCCGGGCATCGTGATCGGCAAGTCGGGCAGCGAGGTGGACGCGCTGCGGCGTGAGCTCCACCAGATGACCAACAAGGCCGTGAAGGTGAACATCCTCGAGATCAAGCGGCCCGAGCTCGACGCGAAGCTCGTGGCCCAGTCGATCGCCGAGCAGCTCCAGAACCGCGTGGCCTTCCGGCGTGCCATGAAGCGCTCCCTCACCTCCGCCATGCGCTCCGGCGCGAAGGGCGTGAAGGTGCAGGTGTCCGGCCGGCTGGGAGGCGCGGAGATGGCGCGCACCGAGGGCTACTCGGACGGCCGCGTGCCGCTGCACACCCTGCGCGCCGACATCGACTACGGCTTCTTCGAGGCCAAGACCACCTTCGGCCGCATCGGCGTGAAGGTGTGGATCAACAAGGGCGAGATCATGCCCAAGGGCTTCGCCCAGGACCTGACCGAGCTCGAGGCCCCGCAGGCTGTCGGCCCCGGTGGCGGACGCGGTGGACGCGGCGGCGGCCCGGGTGGCCGCGGCGGCGGGCCGAGGGGTGGTCGCTAGTGCTGCAGCCGAAGCGAGTCAAGTACCGCAAGGAGCACCGCGGCAGGCGCCGCGGCTACGCCAAGGGCGGCACGCGCGTGGAGTTCGGCGAGTACGGCCTGAAGGCGCTCGACCGCGGCTGGGTCACCAACCGCCAGATCGAGGCTGCCCGAATCGCGATGACCCGCAAGATCAAGCGCGGCGGCAAGGTCTGGATCAACATCTTCCCGGACAAGCCGTACACGAAGAAGCCGGCCGAGACCCGCATGGGCTCCGGCAAGGGCACCCCCGAGGGCTGGGTCGCCGTCGTCAAGCCCGGCCGGGTGATGTTCGAGCTCTCCGGCGTGCCGGAGGACCTGGCCAAGGAGGCCATGCGCCTGGCCGGGCACAAGCTGCCGGTGAGGACCAAGTTCGTGTATCGCGAGGGGGCCGGGCAGCAGTGAAGCCGGTAGAGGTGCATAACCTGGATGACCCGCAGTTGATCGAGTTCGTGGGTCGCTCGCGCGAGGAGCTGTTCAACCTGCGCTTCCAGCACGCGACCGGACAGCTGGAGAACACCGCCCGCCTGAAGGCGGCGAAGCACGACGTTGCGCGCGGCATGACGATCGCCCGCCAGCGTGAGATCGATGTGGAAACGGAACTGAGACGCCAGAGGCGTGATGGCTGAAGAAGAAAAGAACGACGAAGAGACGCAGACGCCCGAGGGCGCCTCCGAGGAGGCAGAGGGCAGAGAGCAGAGAGCAGAGGCTCAGGACGTGGCGCCTGAGGCGGATGCCCCTGCGGCTGAGGAGCCGGCCGCTGAGGACGCTCCCGCCGAGGAGGCCCCTGCTGAGGAGGCTCCCGCTGAGGAGCCCGCGGCTGAGGAGGCCCCGCCTGAGGAAGCTCCCGCCGAGGAGCCCGCTGAGGCTCCGGCCCCTGAGGAGGCTCCCCAGGAGCCCGCCGAGGAGGCGCCGCCCGGTGCGGGCGCTCCGGCGCCTGAGGCGGATGCCGAGCCGGCCGAGCGGCTCTCGCCCAAGGAGCGGCGCCGTCAGGCGCGGTCCCAGCATTCGGGTGAGGCTAGGCCGCAGCGGTCCGTCGAGGATCGCGTGCGCGAGCGCACCGAGGCGCGGCGGCAGAAGGCCGCCACCAGGCGGCGCTGGCGCGAGCGGAGCCGCGAGCGCAAGCGCGCTCAGCCGAGCACCGAGCCGCCGGCGCCCGTCGAGCACGCATCGGCGGCGCCGCGTGTGCGCCAGGGCATCGTGGTCTCCGACCGGGCCGACAAGACCATCACGGTCAAGATCGACATGGTCAGGCAGCACCGCATGTACGGCAAGGTCATGCGCACCTCGTCGACGTTGCACGCGCACGATGAGGCCAACGACGCGCACACCGGCGACACGGTCCGCGTGGTCGAGAGCCGGCCGATCAGCCGCACCAAGCGCTGGCGCCTCGTCGAAGTGATGGAGAGAGCCCGCTGATCGATGATCCAGCAGGAGTCCAGACTGAAGGTGGCCGACAACACCGGCGCCAGGGAGATCCTCTGCATCCGCGTGGCGGGCGGCTCGCACCGGCGTTACGCCGGCGTGGGGGACATCATCGTCGCCACGGTCAAGCAGGCGATCCCGCACGGCGCCGTTCGCAAGGGCGAGGTCGTCAGGGCGGTCGTTGTGCGCACGCGCAAGGAGTTCGGGCGCAACGACGGCACCTACATCTCCTTCGACGAGAACGCGGCGGTGCTGCTGGACGCGCAGGACAACCCGCGCGGCACGCGCATCTTCGGGCCGGTGGCCCGCGAGCTGCGCGATCGCAACTTCATGAGGATCGTCTCGCTCGCCCCGGAGGTGCTCTGACGTGGCGCTGAAGATCCGCAAGAACGACAACGTGAAGGTGATCTCGGGCAAGGACCGCGGCCGGACCGGCCGGGTGCTGCGGGTGGATCCTGCGCGCCAGCGCCTCTACGTGGAGGGCGTGAACGTGCAGAAGCGCCACACCACCCCGCGCACGCTGCGCGACACCCAGCGCTCCCAGGAGGTCGGCGGCATCATCGAGGCCGAGGGCCCCGTGCACATCTCCAACGTGCAGCTGCTCGACCCGAAGTCGGGGGACCCGACGCGCGTCTCGGTCAAGCGCGAGGACGGCCGCCGCGTGCGCGTGGCGAAGAAGTCCGGAACGGACATCGACTAGGCCCATGGAAGCCGCACAGACACAGGCGAACATCCCGCCGCGCCTCAAGGAGCGCTACGAGCAGGAGATCCGTGCCAGCCTGATCTCCCGCTTCAGCTACTCGACTCCGATGCAGGCCCCGCGCGTGGAGAAGATCACGCTGAACATGGGCGTCGGCGACGCCAAGCAGGACTCCAAGGTGCTCGATGCCGCCGCCGAGCAGCTGGCCACGATCGCCGGCCAACACCCCAACGAGCGCAAGGCGCGCAAGTCCATCGCGAACTTCAAGCTGCGCGAGGGCATGCCCGTGGGCGTGTCCGTGACGCTGCGCCGCGCGCGCATGTGGGAGTTCCTCGACCGGCTGATGTCGATCGCCATCCCGCGCATCCGCGACTTCCGCGGGCTCTCCACGCGCTCGTTCGACGGCCGCGGCAACTACTCCATGGGCATCCGCGAGCAGATCATCTTCCCCGAGATCGACTACGACTCGGTCGACCAGGTGCGCGGCCTGGACGTGACCATCACCACCAGCGCGGCCACCGATGAGGAGGCATACGTGCTGCTCCAGGAGCTCGGGATGCCGTTCCAGCGCGACGGTGCGCCCGGTTCGGCCCAGTCCGAGGAGGAGCAGGAGGCGGAGGAGGAGCAGCGCAAGGAGGAGGCCCGCCAGCGGGCCGAGGCCGAGCAGGCCGCGTTGGAGCAGCTCAAGGAGGAGAACCCCGAGGCCTACGAGAAGCCCGAGCGTCCCGAAGAAGGCGAAGAGGGCGAAGAGGGCGACACGAGAAGCGAAGAGGAGTAGATGGCAAAGACGTCACAGTGGGTCCGCCAGCAACGCGGATCGAAGTACAAGACACGTAACTACAACCGCTGCAAGCGGTGCGGTCGCCCGCGCGCGTACCTGCGCAAGTTCGGGCTCTGCCGCATCTGCCTGCGCGAGAACGCCCACCAGGGCTACATCCCCGGACTGACGAAGTCGAGCTGGTAGCGAGATGTCGGTGACCACAGACCCCATCGCGGACCTGCTCACGCGCATCCGCAACGGCCTTATCGCGGACCACGACGACGTCGTGATGCCCGCATCCACCTTCAAGGCGGAGGTCGCCCGCATCCTCACCGAGCAGGGCTACGTCGAGGGCTTCGCCGTGGAGCCTGCGCGTGTGGGCCACGTGCTGCGCGTGACGCTGAAGTACACCGAGGACCGCAAGCCCGTGATCACCGGGATCGAGCGCCTGTCGACGCCCGGCCGCCGCCGCTACGTGGACGCGGACACGATCCCCAAGATCTTCGGCGGCATGGGCACCGCGATCATCTCGACCTCGCAGGGCGTGATGACCGGCCATGACGCGCGCCGCGCGCGCGTCGGCGGCGAGCTGGTAGCGAGGGTCTGGTAGCCATGAGCCGGATCGGAAGGCAGCCGATCGCCGTGCCGGACGGCGTGGAGATCGCGCTCGAGCCGGAGCTCGTGCGCGTGAAGGGCCCCAAGGGCGAACTGTCCGAGCGCGTGGCCCGCGACATCGACGTCAAGCAAGACGACGGCCAGATCCTCGTGTCCCGACCCACCAACCGCGGCGAGCACCGCGCGCTGCATGGGCTCACCCGCAGCCTGATCGCGAACATGGTCGAGGGCGTGACCAACGGCTTCGAGAAGCGGCTCGAGATCCAGGGCGTCGGCTACCGCGCCGCGCTGCAGGGCAACAAGCTCGTGCTGAGCCTCGGCTACTCGCACCCGGTCGAGGTCGAGGCGCCGGCGGGCATCGACTTCGAGGTGCCGCAGCCCACCCAGATCGTGGTGCGCGGGATCTCCAAGCAGGCCGTGGGCGAGGTGGCCGCGATCATCCGCAAGAAGCGCCCGCCGGAGCCCTACAAGGGCAAGGGTGTGCGCTACCAGGGCGAGTACGTGGCCCGGAAGGTCGGCAAGCGCGCATGAGCCTCTCGACGAAGCCCCAGAAGCGCCTGCGCCGGCGGCGCCGCGTGCGCGCCAAGGTGCGCGGCACGGCCGAGCTGCCGCGGCTGTCGGTCTTTCGCAGCAATCGCGGCATCGGCGCGCAGCTGATCGACGACGTGGCGGGCCACACGGTTGCCGCCGTCAGCTGGACGGAGTCCGACCTGAAGAAGCTCGCCCGCATGGAACAGGCCAAGCGCGCCGGCGAGCTGCTGGCGGAGCGCGCGAAGGCGGCGGGGGTCGAGACCGCGGTGTTCGATCGCGGCGGGTACCAGTACCACGGGCGCGTCCAGGCGCTCGCGGAAGGCGCCCGCGAGGGCGGGTTGAAGGTTTGATCATCGCTACCGTGAGGCGTCATGGCCAGTAGGGACAGGACAAGGGGCCCGCGCGGCCGCGGTGACTCCGACCTGCAGGAGCGGGTCGTCGAGATCAACCGCGTCGCCAAGGTCGTCAAGGGCGGCCGCCGCTTCTCGTTCACCGCCCTCGTGGTGGTGGGTGACGAGAAGTCGCAGGTCGGCGTCGGCTACGGCAAGGCCAACGAGGTTCCCGTGGCGATCCAGAAGGGCGTGGAGCAGGCCCGCAAGAACCTCTACAAGGTCCCGATGCACGGCACCACGATCACCCACCAGATCACGGGCGTCCACGGCGCCGCCAAGGTGCTGCTGAAGCCCGCCTCCGAGGGCACCGGCGTGATCGCCGGCGGGGGCGTGCGCGCCGTGCTCGAGCTCGCCGGCATCCACGACGTCCTGTCGAAGTCGCTCGGCAGCCAGAACCCCATCAATCTCGTGAAGGCCACGATGCAGGGGCTCCAGGAACTACGCGATCCCAAGCAGGTGGCCGAGCTGCGCGGGCTAACGATTGCGCAGGTACTTGGGCTGGACGACAAGAAGCCCGCCGAGGAGGCCGCTGCGCCCGCCGAGGAGGCTCCCGCCGCCGAGGAGGCGCCTGCCTGATGGCCACGCTCAAGCTGAAGCAGGTCAAGTCGCCCGCCGGCGCCAGCCGCAAGCAGCGCGAGTCGCTCAAGACGCTCGGGCTGGGGCGCATCGGCAAGACCGCGGAGCGGCCCGACGACCCGGTCGTGCGCGGCGCCCTGCGCAAGGTCGATCACCTGGTGGCGATCGACGATGGCTGACAACGAGCGCATCGGCCTGCACAACCTGAAGCCCGCCCCGGGCTCGCGCCGGCCGCGCAAGCGCGTCGGCCGCGGCGAGGGCTCGGGCATGGGCAAGACCTCCGGCCGCGGCCACAAGGGCGCGGGCTCGCGCTCGGGCGCAAAGAAGAAGGTCGGCTTCGAGGGCGGGCAGAACCCGATCCACATGCGGATGCGCAAGCTGCGCGGGCCGCACATGAAGAAGTCGATGCCCTTCGAGAAGTTCCGCACGCACACCCAGCCCGTGAACCTGAGCGACCTCGAGGAGCGCTTCGACAAGGGCGCCGAGGTCACGCCGGACTCGCTGCGCGAGCACGGCCTCGCCAGCCGCAAGGACGTGCCCGTCAAGGTGCTCGGCCAGGGCGACCTCTCGAAGGCGCTCACCGTTCACGCGCACGGCTTCTCGAAGGCCGCCCGCGAGAAGATCGAGGGCGCCGGCGGCACCTGCCAGTTGATCGAGGGCTAGCCGGTGCTCCAGACCTTCCTCAACGCGTTCAAGGTCCACGACATCCGGAAGAAGCTGGCGTTCACCGCCGGCATGCTGCTGCTCTACCGCATCGGCGCCTACATCCCCGCGCCGGGCATCAACATCGACGCGGTCAAGCAGATCCAGGACAACTTCGGCGGCTCCAACGTCCTGGGCTTCCTGAACCTCTTCTCCGGCGGCTCCCTGCAGCGCTTCGCGATCTTCGCGCTCGGGATCATGCCCTACATCACGGCCTCGATCATCCTGCAGCTGCTGCAGGTGGTCGTGCCCTCGCTCGACAAGCTCCGCAAGGAGGGCGAGGTCGGCCAGCAGAAGATCACGCAGTACACGCGCTACGTCACCGTGGGCCTGGCGCTGGCCCAATCGGTGGGCTACGTGTTCCTCTTCAGGACCTTCTCCTCGGGCGGCACCGACGTGGTCAAGGACTTCACCTTCGGCCGCGTGATGGTGATCGTGGTGACGCTGACCGCCGGCTGCGTGCTCGTGATGTGGCTTGGCGAACTGATCACCCAGCGCGGCATCGGCAACGGCATCTCGCTGATGATCTTCGCCAGCATCGTGTCGCGCCTCCCCCAGGGCATCGACGCCTGGTGGCACAGCTCGGACCAGGTCTTCAAGGTGATGATGCCCTTCATCGCCGTGGGCGTGATCGTGGCGGTGATCTTCATCCAGGAGGGCCAGCGCCGGATCCCGGTGCAGTACGCGAAACGGGTCGTGGGCCGGCGCATGTCCGGTGGCGGCTCGACCTACCTGCCGCTGCGCGTGAACATGGCGGGCGTGATCCCGGTGATCTTCGCCGCCTCCCTGATGGCCTTCTTCCCCACGGTCGGCCAGCTGACCCAGGCCAGCTGGGCGGCGGACATCTCCGCCTTCTTCAACTTCCGCCACGCGCCGTACCTGATCGGCGAGTCGCTGTTCATCGTGCTGTTCACCTACTTCTATACGGCGGTCACATTCAACCCCGTGGAGCAGGCCGACAACCTGAAGAAGTACGGCGGCTTCATCCCAGGGGTGAGGCCGGGCAGACCCACGGCCGAATACCTCGACCGCATCCTCGCGCGGCTGACCTTCCCGGGCGCCCTGTACCTCGCGGCCGTGGCCGCGCTGCCGACGATCCTCACCAACCAGACGG
>DAIMGB010000036.1:1936-9557 GCA_036724195.1 Thermoleophilaceae bacterium | reverse complement strand
AGCACGAAGCCCGCCAGCGCGAGCAGCGCGCACGCCGGCCCCACCAGCTCGGCCGTCGCGTCGAGCTCGGTGAGCAGCGCGCCGATCGCGATCGTGAGCGCGAAGCCGATCGGGAGCACGTAGATGTTCGGCAGGGCGCCGTCGGCGGCGCGTTGCACGAGCAGGCCGCCTCCCAGCGAGACCGCGAAAAACACGATGGGTGCGACCACCCAGGCGATGAGGAACAGGCCGGTCACAAGCGCTTAGAGCGCTTCCGCTACGTACGGCGCGAGCCGGTTGAAGACCACGAACCCGAGCGCCGCGACGCCAGCGAGCACGACGAGCGGCACGAGCGCGGCGGCCGAGCTGCCCATCACGTCGGCCACCCCCGGCGTGGGCGGCCCGAGCAGCAGGTGGCGGGTCTCCTGGATCACGGCGGCGACTGGGTTCGCCATCACCACGCGCGCCAGGGTCTCACTGCGCGAGATCACGGCCTCGATGGGGTAGAAGATCGGCGTGGCGTAGAAGAGCGCCTGGAGCACCACGTCCCAGATCGGGCGCACGTCGCGGAACAGCACGTAGAGCGCGGACACGAGCATCGCCACCCCGGCCGAGAACAGCACGAGCACCGCGACCGGAAACGGCACCAGGAGCCACTCCCAGCGCGGCGACACGCCCGACACCGCCAGGAATACGCCCACGATCAGGACGTTGATCATCAGGTTGAAGGACGCGGTGAGCGTGACCGAGAGCGGGATCACCATGCGCGGGAAGGCGACCTTGCGCACGAGCATCTCCGAGTCCACGACGGACTCGACGGCGGCGCCGGTCGCGTCGCCGAAGTAGGTGAAGAGGATCACGCCGAGGAGCAGCTGGACCGGGTAGTCCTGCACGTTGCCGCCGATCCGCACCACCTCGCTGAAGACCACGTAGAGGATCCCGAACAGCAGCAGCGGGCGAAGCAGCGACCAGAAGTAGCCCAGCACCGAGCCGAAGAAGCGGAGCTTCCAATCGTTGAAGGCCAGCGAGAGGGTGAGGTGCAGGAAGCGGCGCCGGTCGCCGCTGAGCGCCGACGGGCCGTGTACGCGGTGGGCGGGGGCCAGGTCCGAGGTGGCGCTCACAGGCGGGCCGCCTCGCCGGCTGGCGTGCCCACGCCGGCGCCGGCCCTCCTCAGCTCGAGCTCGAAGGGCAGGTCGACGCTGCCGGTCCCCTCGCGCCCGCCCGTGACCAGGACCGTGGCCGCGTTCTCGTGGTGGTCCATCAGGCGCCGGCCCGGCTTGGGGCGAGCCACCTCGGGGGAGGCGTGGTAGCGGCCCGCTGTGAGGACGTTGGAGAAGCGGAAGACCACGGTCACCCGTTCGCCGCGCTGGTAGCGCCCGGTGCGCTGCACGCCGCTGCGGGTGCTTGCGGACGACACCGCCCACACCATCTGGTTTCGCTCGTCCGTGAAGACCGCGCCGAACTCCGGGTGCTCCACGTCCTCGGTGAACTCCGCCTCCACGGCGAAGGCGCAGAGGGCCCCGGGCTCGAGCGTCTCCACCCGCTTGCCGCTGGCGTCCTCGAACCAGGCGTCCTCGATCGTGGCTCCGCCGTCGCCCAGGTGGGCTCCGCTGGGGCCCTCCGTGCGGCGTGTCCGGAAGTTCAGCTCGGTGTAGCGCCGCGCCACCCGCACGGGCTCGTCAACGGAGTCGATCTCCCCGCGCTCGAGCAGGAGGGCACGGTCGCAGAAGCGCTCCACTGCATTCATGTCGTGGGTTACCAACACGATCGTGCAGCCGCGGTCGCGGAGCTCGGTCAGCGCGTCGTGGCACTTCTGCTGGAAGGCGGCGTCGCCGACGGCGAGCACCTCGTCGATCAGGAGCACGTCGGCGTCCACGTGGGCCATCACCGAGAAGGCCAGGCGCACCTGCATGCCGGACGAGTAGTTCTTCAGCTTGAGGTTGGCGAACTCCTCGAGCTCGGCGAACTCGATGATCCCCGGGTAGCGGCGGCGCGCCTCGGCGGGGTCGAGCCCCAGCATGATCGCGTTCAGGACCACGTTGTCGCGCGCGGCCAGCTCGGGGTTGAAGCCCACGCCCAGCTCGATGAAGGTCGCGATCCGCCCGCGTGCCCAGATCTCGCCGGCATCGGCGCGGTAGATCCCGGCGATGCACTTCATCAGCGTGCTCTTGCCGCTGCCGTTGCGCCCCACCACGCCGAAGAACTCGCCGGGGCGCACGTCGAAGCTGACGTCCTGGAGCGCCCGCAGCTCGTTGTAGGAGGTGCGGCGAAACGGATGCAGGGCGCGCTCCTTGAGCGTGTTCACCTGCTCGGTGGGGATCTGGAAGCGCTTGGACAGGCCCGCGACACTGATCGCGGGACCGCCCGGCTCGGGAGCTGGCATCGGCGACAAGCGTAGGGAAGGCTCGCTGTAAAGTGGCGCGCCCATGCAACTGGAGGTCGGAGTGAACCTGGCCGGGTACTTCGACTCCGCGTTGGGGCTCGGCCAAGTGGCGCGGCGCCTGCGCGCCGCGCTCGAGTCGCAGGGCGTCCCCGTGGCGCCAGTGGGCCTGACCGCGGACAACGCCCCGAGGGTGGACGAGCCCGACCCCGGCCTGGTGTCGCCGGCGGACGCGCGCCACCCGGTGAACGTGATCTGCGTGAACCCCGACGGTCTTGCGGGCGCCCGCGACCAGCTCGGGCCGGCCTTCTTCCAGGGCCGCAAGACGATCGGGGTCTGGTGGTGGGAGTCGGGGCCGGTTCCGGAGCGCTGGCTGCGCGCCTTCGACCACGTCGACGAGCTGTGGGCCGGCTCCGCCCACGTCGCCGAGGCGCTCGCGGCCGTTGCGCCTGTGCCCGTCGTGCGGATGCCGCTGCCCGTGACCGTGACCGACTCTGACGCGGACCGCGGCCGGCTGGGCCTGCCGGAGGGCTTCCTGTTTCTCGCGAGCTTCGACTACAACAGCGTCCTCGAGCGCAAGAACCCGCTGGGCGCGCTACGGGCCTTCGCGGCCTCGGGAGCGGCGGAGCGGGGGGCCTCGCTGGTGTTGAAGTCGATCGGCGCCGCCGACCGGCCCGACGCCCAGGAGCAGGTCGAGGCGGCGGTGGCCGAGGTGCCCGCCGCGCACCTCTTCGACCGCGTGCTGTCCGACCGCGACCAGGCCGCGCTGCTGCGCGCCTGCGACTGCTACCTGTCGCTGCACCGCTCGGAGGGCTTCGGGCTGCCGCTGGCCGAGGCGATGCTCCTGGGCAAGCCCGTGATCGCGACGGGCTACTCGGGGCCGCTCGACTACCTCACGCCGGCGAACTCCTACCTGGTGGACTGGCACCCCGTCGTGATCGGTCCGGGCAACGAGCCCTATCCGGCGGACGGCACTTGGGCCGATCCCGACCTCGAGCAGGCGGCGCGCCTGATCGGCGAGCTGGTGAGCGACCCGGAGGAGGCGCGCAGGCACGGCGCCCGCGCGCGCGAGGACATTGAGCGCGACCACTCACTGGAGGCGGCCGGCGCGGCGATGGCCGCACGGCTGAGGCGGCTCGCGCTGCTGCCGACCGACCACAACGGCCGCGTGCGCCAGCTCGACCTGGGGGCGCTCGAGGGGCGGCTGCACAGCGAGCCACCGTTGCCGGGGCCGGACGTCGCGCTGCCGCGGCTGCGCCGGCTGGTCCGGAACGCGGTCCTGCGCGCCACCCGCATGCAGCAGACCCACCAGCGCCAGGTGGGCGAGGACATCGCGGCCGCCCTGCGCACCCTCGACGAGCGCGTCCAAGGCATGGCGGCCGCCCAGGCGACTGTGCAGGGCCAGCTCGCGGAGCTCGAGCGCCGGCTCGCCGAGCTCGAGCGCCGCGGCGAGCGCTCCTGACGGCTCCCGACCATATGCCAGTATCGAGCTCGATGCAGCCGCCAGAAGCAGTTTCCGATGCAGCTCAGCCCGCGGTCCGGGTGGCGGGCTTCCTGCGGGGTGGTCTCGGACTTGGCGAGGCGGCACGGCTGTACGTGGCGGCGCTCCGCGCGGGCGGCGTCCCGGTCAGCACGCTGAGCGTGGACGTGCCCCTGCCGGAGCTGGACGGCCCCGACCCGCGCACCGTCGCGGCCTTCGAGGAGCTACAGAGCCCTCGCGAGCCGGACGTCAACCTGATCTGCGTGAACGCGCCGGAGCTGCCGGAGTTCGCGCTCGACGTGGGAAGGCCCTTCTTCGAGGGGCGGCGCTCGATCGGCGTGTGGGCGTGGGAGACGGACGAGGTCCCGGAGGAATGGGACTGGGCCTTCGGGTTCCTGGACGAGATCTGGACCTACTCGGAGTACGTGGCCGGGATCCTCCGCCAGCGCTCGCCGCTGCCGGTGGTGAGGGTCCCGCTGCCTGTGCTCGCGCCGCAGGACCCGCCGCCACCTGCGCCCGACCTCGGGCTGCCCGACCGCTTCACCTTCCTCTTCCTCTTCGATTTCTACAGCACCCTGCAGCGCAAGAACCCGCTTGGGCTCGTCGAGGCCTTCAAGCGCGCGTTCCGGCCGGGTGAGGGCCCGCAACTGCTCCTGAAGAGTTTCAACGGCGACTACAAGAAGGCGCGCCGGGAGCGGCTCGTAGAGGCGGCCTCCGATCATCCGGACATCCACGTCGTGGATCGCTACTTGAGCGCGGCGGAGAAGGACGGCCTGATCGCGGCGAGCGACTGCTACGTCTCGCTGCACCGCTCCGAGGGGTTCGGGTTGACCCTGGCCGAGGCCATGGCGCGCGGCAAGCCCGTCATCGGGACAGGCTTCTCCGGCAACACCGACTTCATGACGGCCGACAACTCCTACCTCGTGCGCCACCGCATGACCCGGGTGGGTTCCGAGGGCGAGAACTACCCGGAGAAGGGCAGCTGGGCGGAGCCTGACCTCGACCACGCCGCTGCGCTGATGCGCGAGGTCTGGGAGGATCGGGAGGGCGCCGCCGACCGGGCCGCGCGGGGCCGCAGGGACGTGCTCGAGAAGCTCTCGGTCGAGCGCGTCGGGAGCCTCGCGCGCGAGCGGGTGTCCGCTGTCGCGGCCAAGCCCGTGCGGGCGCACCCCGATCCTCCGCCCGCGCTCGAGGCGTGGTTCCCGCTTCGCATGGCGAAATGGAAGGTCGGCTTCGACCCCCTGGCCGAGGCCCGGAAGCACGGAGGCCCCAAGGGCTTCGCCCGTGCCGCCGCGCTACGCGCGATGCGCCCGCACACCTACCACCAGGAGCAGCTCAACCTGGCCCTGTTGCAGGGTCTCCACCAGCTCGCCGACCGCCTCGACCGCATGGTCTGGGACAACTCGCTGCAGGGGTCGTCGACCGCGCATCTCGCCCGCCTGCTTCAGGCGGCCCAGGTGCGCCCGAGCCCGACCCACCCCGCTATCAGCTTCCGCGACGAGAGCGGCACGCAGGCGCTTGGGTTCGATCGCCGAGACGAGCCGACAGGGGCGGAGGAGGCCTACCTCGAGTTCGAGTCGGTCTTCCGCGGCGACGAAGCGCTCGTGCAGGCCCGCCAGGAGACATACCTCGAGCTGCTCCGCAGCGCCCCCTGGGTACTCGACGTGGGCTGCGGGCGCGGGGAGTTCCTCGATCTCCTGCGCGAGCACGGCATCGAGGGAAGGGGCGTCGATCTCGACCAGGGGATGACGCGCCGCGCCCAGAGCAAGGGCCACGACGTTGAGCGGACGGACGCGCTCGAGTACCTGGCCGGTTTCGAGGACGGGTCAGTGCCGGCGATCTTCGCGGCCCAGTTCGTCGAGCACCTTTCCGCGGAGGAGCTGGTCCGCTTCCTGCGGCTGGCGGGAGAGAAGACCTCGCCGGGCGGCACGGCCATCTTCGAGACGGTCAACCCGCACTCCCCGGCCGCGATGAAGGCGTTCTGGGTAGACCCGACCCACCACCACCCCTTGTTTCCCGAGGTGCTGCTCGCGCACTGCCGGTTCGCGGGCTTCGACTCGGGGCGCGTCGTGTTCCCGAATGCCTCCGGCGACTTCGAGGCCGACGTCTACGACAGCCCTGACTACGCCGTGGTCGCGACCGCCCGGGGATAGTTGGCCGTTCCCTCGCTCTCGGTCTGCGTCCTGACCCGCGGCCCCGCGCCGCGCGTGCGTGCGCTGCTCGAGCTCGTACGCCCGATCGCCACCGAGATCTTGCTCGCTGTCGATGGACGCGGGGACAAGGCAACGCTCGAGCTCTGCGCGGACGTCGTAGACCGGAGCTACGTGCTCGAGGACGCGCTCCCGGCGCACGCGCTCGGATGGCTCATGCACGAATGTATGGGCGACTGGATCCTTCGCCTCGACGACGACGAAGTCCCGAGCGCGAGCCTACTCGCCGTACTCCCGGAGACCCTCCGGGCCAAGCATCTCACCAGCGTGGCGCTAACCAGGCGGTGGCTCTACCCGGATAGACGGCGCTATCTGTCCTCTCATCCGTGGACTCCGGACTACCAACTGCGCCTCGTGCGCAACCTGCCTGGTATCTGGCGCTTCCCGGGGCTCGTGCACGACGAGTTCCACACCTCCGGTGAACGTCGCTTCCTGCCGCATCCCCTCTACCACCTCGACCTGCTGTTGCATCCAGTCGAGGCTCGCAGGGCCAAGCGGGAGCTGTATGAGTCCCACCGCCCCGACCACGCGACCGAGGGCTTCCCCGTGAACGCCATGTACACGCCCGAGGACGTCGAGGATGTCGAGGTCGAGCGGGTACCCCACGAGGACGCAGAGCTCATCGACCGCATGACCGAAGCGGAGGCCCCGAAGTCCAGCACGCGCAGGGGCCGGGCCCCGCGACGCGTCGATCCGGAGCTCGCTGAGCGCTACTTCCCGAACCGGAAGCTCTCGCGCGCGGCATACCGGGCGGCTGTCGGCTTCGTGCGCCCGCCGCGGTCCGTCGGGGCGAGGGAGACGCAGGTGATCGAGCTCGAGGTCGAGAATCAGGGCGACGACTGGTGGCCGGCCGGGGACGGAGGCCCTCCGATCCGAGTCGCCCATCGCTGGCTGGGCGCGGGCGGATCGGCGCTTGGGCCGGAAACGCTCAGCGGCCTGCCAGAGCGGCTAGGGCCGAACTCGAAGACACGCGTCTTGACACGTGTGCGCGCCCCGGTATGGCCGGGCCGCCACGTGCTGCGGGTGGAGCTCGTACACCAGGGCGCGCGCTCGTTCGGGACGCCCGCCGAGGAGGCGGTGGATGTCTCCCCGACCGTCGACCGCGTGGCACTCGGCTCTCCGGAGCCCGCGCCGGGGACCGGCTACGCGGCGGAGCTCGCGCCG
This sequence comes from Thermoleophilaceae bacterium, assembly GCA_036724195.1. Taxonomy (GTDB): domain Bacteria; phylum Actinomycetota; class Thermoleophilia; order Solirubrobacterales; family Thermoleophilaceae; genus DATACN01. The sequence goes on along the minus strand of DAIMGB010000036.1, from coordinate 2,344 downwards.
AGCGTCGAGCGATTCGCCATGGCCGTCGCCGAGCGGGGGCGGCTTGACATCAGCATCCGCAATAGCGGGACGCGGCGCTGGGATTCGTCCGGTCGCGCAGGTCCCCCGGTCCGCGCCAGCTGCCGTTGGCTCGACGAGCGCGGCACCGTCGTGATCACGGACGCCCCCCGGACTCCGCTGCCGTCCCCGGTCGATCCGGGCGGCCAGTGCGTGGTGCGCCTCGACCTTGCGGCACCGTCGAGGCCGGGTCGCTACGAGATTGAGGTCGATTTGGTCGAGGAAGGGGTGCGCTGGTACGGCGACCCCGCGCGCGTGACCATCGACGTCTCCGCGCCGGCCGACGTCCAGCGGCGGCTGTCGCGCGCGCGGCGGGCCAGCCGTGGGCCACGGGCGCGGGGGCGGCGTGCC
>DAIMGB010000036.1:0-1926 GCA_036724195.1 Thermoleophilaceae bacterium | reverse complement strand
AATCTGGCTCGGTGACGCCCCGCTGCCCGCCGAGTTCCGCCACTACGGCGAGACGTGGGCCCGGCACCATCCAGGCTGGAAGATCCGCCTGTGGGGGGACCGGGAGGCCGCTCGGATGATTCCGTCGAGCGTAAGGCGGCTGGCCCGAAGCCCCTCGGAGCTCTCGAACCTCCTCCGCTACGAGGTCCTTCGCCGCTTCGGTGGGATCTACGCGGACACCGACGTCGAGTGCCGCCGTCCCTTCGACCCGCTGCTCGACCGCGTGGATGCCCTGGCCGGCTGGGAGGTTCCCTACCGGATCGGATCGGCGGTGCTGGGCTCGGTGCCGGGCCATCCCGTCTTCGAGCTGGCCGCGCTCGAGGCGCGGGTGACGGTCGGCACCGGTCTCAACAGCGTTGAAGCGACGGGGCCGGGATTCCTGACCCAGGTAATCGCCGAGCAGCCGTCCGTCGCGGTCTTCGACTCCGAGCTGTTCTACCCCTACCGCTGGGACCAGCCCCACCGGCGGAACGAGCCCTTTTCCGGTTCCTATGCAGTGCACCACTGGACGCTTTCTTGGGCCGACGAGCCGCGCTCCGAGGCCGCCCCCGTGTAAAGGCTCGCGACGGCAGAGCGCTTATCGGGAGCAGGCGTGCCGGTAGACGTCCAGATGACGCTCCGCGATGCTGTTCCAATTCAGCTCAACGGCGCGCGCCCGAGCCTGGGCACTCAGCTGTTCGCGACGCGACGAGCTCTCGAGCAGGTCGAGTACGCGCTCCGACATCGCCTCCGGATCTGATCGCGGCACGAGCTCGGCACAGTCGGGGCCCAGATGGTCGCGGACCCCGCCCACGTCCGTCGCCACGATCGCGGCGCCGCTCGCCGCCGCCTCCAGCAGTGTGTTGTTCGGGGCCCGCCTTCAGCGGCAGCACCACCACGGCGGCTCGCTGGTAACTGCGCAGCAGGTCGCCATCGGAGATGTTCGTCAGCGGCTCAATGCCGGTGGCGGCTTTCACCTCAGCTCGAGTCCATTCGGGCACCACGGCTTCGAAGCGGACGGACGGGAGGCGCAGGCACACCCGCCGGACCACGGCTGCCAGGACGTCGAGGTCGCGCTGCCACCACCCCACGAAGAGGCAGCTGAGCGGTTCAGGGCGTGGGGCGGCCGGTGGCCTGAAGAACGAGGTGTCCACCCCGAGCGGCACGAAGAACGCGCGCTCACGGCCGAGGTACGCGGAGAGATGCTCTCGCAGCTCGCTTGACATGGCGATTGCGGCGTCAATTCTAGGCAGCGGGCGGCGGTCCCGCATGACCTCGTCGAACACCGCGGGAGGCTGATGGAAGGTCACCACGAGACGTCCCGGCGCTCGCAGCCTGCGAGACAGCGCCGAGTAGTGCATGGTGTCCTCTCCGTACAGCGGGTGGCAGACCTCCCCACGCCAGAGGGCGCGGGTCACGCCGAGGTCGGCCTCGAGGGCGTTGCCGTCGTACCAGGGCATGTCCGTGCGAGCGATCAGTCGCCGTGCGAGACGAGACGGCACGCGCGTGCCGTCGCCGCCGCCGACTTCGCGTACGGGAAGCTTCGCGCGCAGCGCGACCGGCAAGCGCCCGTAGCCCGAATGGGCGCCGTGGTGGGCGATGGCGCGCTGCCCGACCACGATTCTGAACGGTGAGCGTGAGATGCCCCCCCGCTCCAAGGGCTAGCGGCCCACGCGCGAGCGCCTTCGCAGCGGCAGCGCGTACCAGAGCACGGCGAACGCGAGTGCCACCAGCGCTCCGGCGAACGCCGTCGTCGCCGGCTTGAACAGCACGTCGGTCACCAGCACGATCGCGGACGTCATCGCCACGGCCAGGAACGTCAGCCCGATGATCGCCTGCCGGTTGGACACCATCACGAGGTTCTCCTTGTCCTGGCGCCGGAACATCAGGCGGTGGTGCGCAGTGGGC
>DAIMGB010000035.1:0-9634 GCA_036724195.1 Thermoleophilaceae bacterium | reverse complement strand
GTCGAGAACCTCACCAAGGTGCTCTCGATCGAGTGGGCGCGCTTCGGCATCAAGCTGACCGCGCTGGCCGCGGGCCACTTCGCCACAGACACGCTGATGACGAAGTACCCGAAGCCGGTGGTCGAGGGCGTCTCGGGCACCGTCCCGCTCCAGCGCCTGGGCCGGCCGGAGGAGTTCGCCTGGCTGGTGGCGTACCTGGCCTCGCCGGCGGGCGACTACCTCTCCGGCGCGGTGCTCACGATCGACGGCGCGCGCGACAACTGGCTGGGCCCCTGGCCGCCGGCGGGACTCGCCGACGCCGAGGGCAAGCCGCTCTCGGAAGAGCGATGACCGTTCCCGTCCTCGAGACGTCGCGCCTGACCATGCGTGGCTTTCGCGCCGACGACTACGACGCGTGGGCGGCGATCGTGGCCGACGACGAGACCATGCGGGCCGTCGGGCGCCCGGCCGGGCTGAACGAGTGGGAGGCCTGGGACGACCTGTCGCGGCTCGCAGGCCACTGGGCGTTGCGCGGCTTCGGCCAGTGGGCGCTCGAGGAGCGCGAGAGCGGCGAGCTGGTGGGCCGGGCCGGGCTGATCTGCCCGGCCGACTGGCCCGACCTCGAGGTGGGATGGCTCGTGCGTAGCGACCGGCGCGGGCGCGGTTACGCCACCGAGGCGGGCGCCGCGGCGATGCGCTGGGCCTTCGAGGAGCTCGGCGCGGATCACCTGGTCAGCCTGATCGCGGAAGACAACGCGGCGTCGCGGAGCGTGGCCGAGAAGCTCGGCGAGCAGCCCTACGCAACCGTGACCGCGCGGGGCTTCGAGCTCACGATGTTCCGCGTCGAGCGCGACGTCTAGGTCGTCATACCGCCGAACTGGCCGCCGGTCACGTTCAGCACCTGGCCGTGCACGTAGTTCGACCACGGCGAGCAGAGGAAGAACACCGGGCCCGCGGCCTCCTCTGGTGAGGCAGGCCGGCCGAGCGGGATGATCGCCGAGGCCATCGCGCGCATCTGCTCGGGGATGCCGAGCTTGATCTCCTGGCCCTGGCGCTCGATCGCGCCGCCTTCCTCCTTGGCGGCGGTCAGGCGCGTCTCCACGAAGCCGAAGGCCACGGCGTTCACGTTGATCTTGAACTGGCCCCACTCCTTGGCAAGCGTCTTCGTGACGCCCACGACGCCCGCCTTGGCCGCCGAGTAGTTCACCTGGCCCGCGTTCCCGAAGGTGCCCGAGATCGAGGACACGTTCACGATCTTGCGGAACACCTCCTGGCCCTCGTCGCGCTCCTTCTTGGCGGGCTCGCGCAGGTGCGGTGCGGCTGCCCGCAGCACGCGAAACGGCACGACCGTGTGGATGTCGAGCATCGCCTGGAACTGGTCGTCCGCCATCTTGTGGATCGGGCCGTCCCAGGTGTAGCCCGCGTTGTTCACGATGATGTCGATCTTCCCGAAGGAGTCGACGGCCGTCTCGACCAGCTTGTCGGCCACGCCCTCCTTGGTCAGGTCTCCGGCGAAGGTTGCGGTCTCGCCCTGGATCTCGCCGGCCGACTGCTCGGCCACGTCGCCGTCGAGGTCGTTGATCAGGACCTGCGCGCCCTCGCTCGCGAGCAGCTCGGCCGTGGCCCGCCCGATCCCGCGCGCCGACCCCGTAACGATCGCCGCCTTGCCGTCAAGTACTCCCACAGTCCTACTCCTTTGCCGTTTTGGGGCCGCCGCAGGCTACATGGGCCGCTAATGCCTTAAATCCGACTGGGTTTAAAGCCTTTGTGCTAGCTTGCCGATCTCGGTAAAGCCGACAGACAAGGTGGACAACCAATAATGAGGACTCGCATTCCCCTAGCGCTTGCACTCGTGGCGATGACCTTCGCCGCGGGCTGCGGCGGTCAATCCAGCGCCTCCAGCGGCGGAAGTGGCTCCAAGAACCTCACGCTGGCCGCGTACTCCACGCCCAAGGAGGCGTACGCGAAGCTGATCCCCGCGTTCCAGAAGACGGAGGCCGGAAAGGGCGTCGGCTTCGATCAGTCGTATGCCGCCTCGGGCGAGCAGGAGCGCGCGGTCGAGGGCGGCCTCCCGGCAGACATCGTGGCCCTGTCGCTCGAGCCGGACGTGACCAAGCTCGTGAAGGCCGGGCTGGTCGACCCGAGCTGGAACAAGGCCAAGTACGACGGGTTCGTGACCAACTCCGTCGTGACGCTCGCCGTACGCAAGGGCAACCCCAAGCACATCAAGAGCTGGGATGACCTGCTGAAGCCGGGGGTCGAGGTGATCACCCCGAACCCGTTCACGTCCGGCGGCGCGAAGTGGAACATCATGGCCGCCTACGGGTCCCAGCTGCAGGAGGGCAGGTCCGACGCCCAGGCGCAGGACTACCTGAAGAAGCTGCTCGGCAAGGTGCCCGTGCTCGACAAGAGCGCGCGCGAGTCGCTGCAGACCTTCTCGTCGGGCAAGGGCGACGTGCTGATCTCCTACGAGAACGAGGCGATCACGGCGCAGCAGAAGGGGGAGAAGCTCGACTACGTGACTCCTCCCGCGACCCTGCTCATCCAGAACCCGGACGCGGTCGTGAACAAGTCGAAGAACCGCAAGGCCGCCGACGCGTTCCTCGCCTTCCTCCGCACCGACGAGGCGCAGAGGATCTTCGCGTCGAAGGGCTACCGCTCGGTCAACCCGAAGCTGGTGGACGCGAAGAGGTTCCCGAAGCCGGCGAAGCTGTTCACGATCGAGAAGTTCGGCGGCTGGGGCAAGGTGAACGACAAGTTCTTCGATCCCACCCAGGGGGCGATCGCGAAGATCTTCCAGTCGCAGGGGAAGAGCACTGGCGGCTAGCGACACAGCCCTCCCCGCACCTCGTGTGTCGAGGCGCGCGCCGCTTGCCGGCGCGGGTCTCGGCCGCGGCGTGTCGGTGGCCTACCTGAGCCTGGTCGCCCTGTTGCCGCTGGCCGCCGTTGTGGTGCGTTCCACGGACGGCGGCCTGCACGGCTTCTGGACCGCGGTCTCGAACCCGCAGGCGGTCGCGGCGCTCAAGCTCACGCTCCTGGCTTCGCTCGGCGTGGTGGTGATCAACGCCGTGTTCGGCACGCTGATCGCGTGGGTGCTGGTGCGCGACGAGTTCCCCGGCAAGGGCGTCGTGAACTCGCTGATCGACCTGCCGTTCGCGCTGCCCACGATCGTCGCGAGCCTCACGCTGCTCGCGCTCTACGGCCCGAGGGGACCCCTTGGCATCCACATCGCCTTCACGCGCGCGGCCGTGCTGCTGGCCCTGCTGTTCGTGACGCTGCCGTTCGTCGTGCGCGCGGTTCAGCCGCTCCTGCTCGGCCTCGAGCGCGAGGCGGAGCAGGCCGCGGAGTCTCTGGGCGCCAGCCGCCCGGTGGTGTTCAGGCGCATCGTGCTGCCGTCGCTGATGCCCGCCGTCCTGGCCGGCTCCGGGCTTGGCTTCGCTCGCGCGGTGGGCGAGTTCGGCTCGCTCGTGCTGCTCACCGGCAACGTGCCCTTCAAGACGCAGGCGGCGTCGGTGTTCATCTTCTCCCAGGTCGAGAGCGGCGACGTGACCGGGGCCGCCGCGGTGTCGGTGGTGCTGCTCGTGATCTCCTTCGCCGTGCTGCTGGGCATGGGCTGGTTGTCCCAGCGTGTCGTGAAGCACGATGGGTAGGCTCGCGCTTCGCTTCACGGCGCTGTCCTACCTGGCGCTGCTGCTGGGGCTCCCGGTGGGGCTCGTGTTCTACCGCGCCTTCGAGAAGGGGCTTGGCCCGGTCTGGCACTCGATCACCACGCCCGAGGCCCAGCACGCCTTCTGGCTGACCTGCGTGATGGTGATGGTCGCCGTGCCGCTGAACACGCTCTTCGGCGTGCTCTGCGCGCTCGTGCTGGTGCGGCAGCGCTTCCCCGGGAGGTCGCTGCTGAACGCCGCGATCGACCTGCCCTTCGCGGTCTCCCCGGTGGTGATCGGCCTTGCGCTGGTGCTCGTCTACGGCAACACGGGCTGGCTCGGCCCCTGGTTCCTCGACCACGGGATCCAGGTGATCTTCGCCCCGCTCGGGATGATCCTGGCCACGATCTTCGTGTCGCTCCCGTTCGTGGTGCGCGAGACCGTGCCGGTGCTGCGCGAGATCGGCACCGAGCAGGAGCAGGCGGCCGCCACGCTGGGCGCCTCGTCGCTGCAGACCTTCTTCCGCATCACGCTGCCGTCGATCCGCTGGGGGGTGGCCTACGGCGTGGTGCTCACCACCGCGCGGGCGCTGGGCGAGTTCGGCGCGCTCAGCGTGGTGTCGGGCAAGCTCGCCGGGCGTACCGAGACGCTCACGCTGCACGTGGAGGACCGCTTCCAGGCGTTCGACCTGACCGGCGCCTACGCCGCGGCGGTGGTGCTGGCCCTGCTGGCGCTCGCCACCCTGCTCGCGCTCAACCTGATCAAGCCGAAGGAGGCTGCCTGATGGGCATCACCGTGGAAGGGGCGTTCAAGCGCTACGGAGACTTCGCCGCCCTCGACGACGTGTCGGTGACGGTGCCCGCGGGCTCGCTGACCGCGCTGCTCGGGCCGAGCGGCGGGGGCAAGTCCACGCTGCTGCGCGCGATCGCCGGGCTCGAGGAGCTCGACCAGGGACGCGTGCTGATCGCGGGCCGGGACGCCACCGCCACGCCGGCGCGCAAGCGCGGAGTGGGCTTCGTGTTCCAGCACTACGCCGCCTTCAAGCACATGACGGTGCGCGACAACGTGGCCTTCGGGCTGAAGATCCGCAAGCGCGCGAAGGACGAGGTGCGCGCGAAGGTGGACGAGCTGCTCGAGCTGGTGCACCTCGAGGGCTTCGCCGAGCGCTATCCGTCGCAGCTCTCGGGCGGCCAGCGCCAGCGCATGGCCCTTGCGCGCGCGCTCGCCGTGGAGCCGGAGGTGCTGCTGCTCGACGAGCCCTTCGGCGCGCTGGACGCGACCGTTCGAAAGGAGCTGCGCGCCTGGCTGCGGCGGCTGCACGACGAGGTCGACGTGACCACCGTGTTCGTGACCCACGACCAGGAGGAGGCGATGGAGGTCGCCGAGCAGATCGTGGTGCTGAACAAGGGTCAGATCGAGCAGGTGGGCACGCCGCGCGACCTCTACGAGCGGCCGGCGAACGAGTTCGTGATGAGCTTCATCGGGCCGGTCGACCGGATCGGCGAGGCGTGGGTGCGCCCGCACGACGTGAGCATCGAGCTTGAGCCGTCGGAGGACCGCATCGAGGCGATGATCGACCACGTGCTCCACCTCGGCTTCGAGGTGCGCGTGGAGCTGACCCTGCACGACGGGGAGCATCTGTCGGTGCAGACCACGCGCGACGAAGCCGACCAGCTCGAGCTGGCCGAGGGCCAGATCGTGTGGCTGCGGCCGGCACGCACCACGCGCTTCGACGAGCACGAACCCCAAGAGCCCGAGGAGGCGGTGGCATGACGATCGATCGGCCACACGGACGCGACCTGACGCGCGACGAGCTGGGCGCCGTGTCGGCGTCGCTGGCGGAACGTCCCGAGCTGTGGGACGCACTCGCGCGCCACGACCCGGCCCGGCGCGTGTACGAGGAGCTCCTCACCGACGAGCACCTCGCCATCTGGTTGATCTGCTGGAGCGAGGGCCACGACACCGGCTTCCACGACCACGACGGCTCGGCCGGCGCGGTCAGCGTGGTGCGCGGCAACCTGCGCGAGGAGCGGCTGCGGATCGGCGGCCCGCCGAGCGTGGTCGAGCTGGGCCCTGGCTCGGCCTTCGACTTCGAGGCCACCGACATCCACCGCGTCGTGCATCCCGGCGGCGATCCGGCCGTGTCGATCCACGCCTATTCGCCGCCGCTGCGCGGCATGGGCTCATACGTGATCGAGCCGACCGGCGCCCTGCGCCGCCACTCGCTCGCGCGCGGCTCCGAGCTGCGGCCGCTGGCCCCCACGGGCGGCGCCTAGCGCCGGACCCAGGCGTCGGGGTCGTCGGCCAGAGCCGAGACTGCGCTGGGCAGCTTGCCGGCCACCACGTCGGCCAGTGTCACTTCGTCGAGCACGCCGCGAAGGTTCGCGCGCAGGGCCACCCAGACCGTCTGCAGGGTCTGCGCCGGGCCGGAGTAGTCGAGTGCCTCCGGCGGCCGGCCGCGCACGCTGGCGAGCGGGCCCTCGACGGCGCGGATCACATCCGCGATGGCGATCTCGGCGGCCGGGCGCTCGAGCCAGTAGCCGCCGTCGGGCCCGCGCTGGCTGCGCACCAGCCCTGAGTGGCGCAGCTCGGTGAGGATGTTCTCGAGGAACTTCAGCGGGATGCCCTGGGCCTCGGCGATGCGCTCGCCCTTGAGCGGACCGTCGCCCGCGGCGGCCAGCTCGAGCGCCGCCCGCACCGCATAGTCAGCCTTCGCCGAGACTCGCACAGGACGCACGCTACATTCGAAAGCGTGGCAGTCGCGTGCACCCACCTCGACCAGATCGAGGTCACGCCCCCGGAGTCCGTGGAGGGCTGCGAGGAGTGCCTGAAGACGGGCGACCGCTGGGTGCACCTGCGCCTGTGCCTGACCTGCGGGCATGTGGGCTGCTGCGACTCGTCGCCGAACCGCCACGCCACCAAGCACCACGGCTCGACCGGCCATCCGATCGTGCGGTCAGCCCAGCCCGGCGAGAACTGGTGCTACTGCTACGAGGACGAGGCGATGTTCATCGTGGACTTCGATTGAGCCGCTGGATCTTCGAGCCGGGTCACACTGAAGCCGAGTTCCGGGCGCGTCACATGATGGTCACCTGGGTGCGCGGCCTGTTCAAGGACGTGCACGGCTCGATCGAGTTCGACCTCGACGACTGCCTGACCACGACCTTCGAGGGCAAGATGGACGCCACGAAGCTGTTCACGGGCGAGCCCGAGCGCGACGCCCACCTGCGCAGCTCCGACTTCTTCGACGTGGAGAACCACCCGGCGATCGACTTCACCGGCCGCTTCACCGAGCGTGTGGGGGACTCCGACTTCAAGGGCGTGGCCGTGGTCACCATCCGCGGCACGACCCGGGAGGTGCCGCTCGACATCTCCTACCTCGGCCAGTGGGAGACCCCGTTCTGGGCGGACGGCGAGAACAAGGGCTCGATGAAGCGCATCGGGTTCGAGGCAATCGGGCGGCTGAACCGCCAGGACTTCGGCGTCTGGTGGCAGGACGAGCTGCCGGGCGGCGGCGTCGTGGCCAGCAACCTGATCGACCTGACGCTGGACGTAGAGGCCATCCTCGAGGCCGATCTCGAGAAGACCGGGGCGATCGCCTACTACCGCTAGCGCCCCGGCCGCTAGGGCTCTTGCGGGTGCTGCGGGTCCGTCGGTCTCCCCTTCCGACGGCCCGACAACAGTTACGGGGCGCTCCGGAGAAGGATCGTTCGCGAGCCACCGCTTTCAGGCGAAAGCGCTGGCGCGTCGCCGGACGCTGCTCTCACTAGCAGTCGCATACCGACGGTTAGTGAGACAAGTGACCGCCAGGCGCGAAAAGCAGCCGATCGGAGCGGCCGGTCGGCGGGCGGCTACGGGGTGTTCCTGCTCGCCGCGGGCATCGGCCTCGTGCGCACACGCGCGCTGCCGGTGGCGCTCGGGTGGCTCGCGCTCCTGCTCGGCGTCGTCACGTTCACCCCGCTCGGCTTCGTCGGAGTGATTGGGGGCAGCTTCTGGATCCCGATCGCGGCAGTGTTCCTCTACCTGAGGGGCAATCAGCCGGTGGCGGGCGCACCGGCGGTCGTGACTACAGCCCCAGCTGCTTAGACAGGATCTCCTTCATGATCTCGTCGGTTCCGCCGCCGATCGGGCCGAGGCGGGTGTCGCGCGCCGCGCGCTCGAGCTCGTACTCCTTCATGTAGCCCGCCCCGCCGTGGATCTGCAGCGCGTCGTCGGCCACCTCGAAGGCGGCGCGCTGGGTCAGCAGCTTGGCCTCGGTGACCTCCCTCGTGGCGTCCTGGCCGGCGGCGAACAGGCGCAGCGCGTGGTAGGTGAGGTCGCGGGAGGCCTCCAGCTTCAGGGCCATCTCGGCGAGCTTGTGGCGTAGGGCCTGGAACTTGCCGATCGGGCGGCCGAAGGCCGAGCGCTCGTTCAGGTAGGCGACCGTGCGCTCGATCGTGGCGTCCATCGAGCCCACCGCCCCGAGCGACATCAGGATGCGCTCCCACTGGAAGTTGGCGACGATCAGGTAGAAGCCCTTGTTCTCCTCGCCGAGCAGGTTCTCGTCGGGCACGAACACGTCTTCGAACGACAGCTCGCCGGTGTCGGAGGCGTGCCAGCCCATCTTTTCGAGCCTGTTCGCGACGGCGAAGCCCTCCATGCCCTTCTCGATCAGCAGGAACGAGAGGCCCTGGTGGCCGCCCTCCTCGGTGGTCTTGACGGCGGTCACCACGAAGTCCGCGCGGACGCCGTTGGTGATGAAGGTCTTCGACCCGTTCACGAGGTAGCCGCCGGCGACCTTTCGCGCAAAGGTGCGCAGGCCGGCGACGTCGGAGCCGGCGCCGGGCTCGGTGACGCCGAGCGCCGCGATCTTCTCGCCGCGTATGGCGGGCACCAGGAAGCGCTGCTTCTGCTCCTCGGTGCCGAACTTCCAGATCGGCGGCGTGGCGATGCCGATGTGCGCGCCGATGCCCGCCGCCAGGCCGCCCGACCCGCAGCGCGAGAGCTCCTCGCTGAGCACGGCGTCGTGAACGTAGTCGCCGCCCTGGCCGCCGTACTCCTCGGGGTACTTGAGGCCCAGCAGGCCGAGCTCGGCCATACGCGTGAAGACCTCGTTCGGGAACCAGCGAGCGTTCTCCCACTCGGTGGCGTGAGGGCGCAGCTCGGCGGCGACGAAGCGGCGGATCGAGGCGCGGAGGTCCTCGTGCTCCTCGCCGAAGGGCGGCAGCGGGCGCCGCGAGGAGGCCTCGGGCAGGCCCTTGTGTGCAAGCGTCACAGCGTCATTCGAACACGTCGAGGGGCAGGAGCGCCGACACCAGGGCGTTCGGCACGTCCACGATCTCGGAGATGCGCAGCTCCACCGCGACGCTCATCAGCACGTAGGCGGCCTCGCGCCCGAGGCCGCGCGCGCTCACCAGGTAGCCGAGCATCTCGATCAGCGCGCGGCGGGTGGCCAGGTTCAGGTCGAGGTCGCCCTGGCTGCCGTCGTCGGCCAGCGGGATGCCGGTGGTGGCGAAGTAGTCGCGGCCCGGCCGCGCCGGGCTCTCCCAAGCCGGCAGCGACGGCCGCCAGCCGTCGCGCCGCACGCCCACGCGCACCGTGGCCGTGCCGCCGGTCTCGATCGCCGCGATGCACACCTCGCCATCGCCCTGGGCGAAGTGCAGGTCGCCGATCGACAGCATCGCGCCGGGCACGTGCACCGGCAGGAGGAGCCGGCTGCCCGCGACCAGGTCGCGGATGTCCATGTTGCCGCCGTTCTCGCGCGGCGGGAAGGTGCGCAGACCGTCGGCCGCCGCGGGCGGCGCCGCCCCTTCCGGCTCCGGGAGCACGGCCTCGCCGCCCGCCTCGGCCAGCGCCCGCTCGCGCGCGCTGGCGGCCTCGAACAGCTCCCGCGACGGCGCCACCCCGATCACGCCGGCGAACACTCCCTCCCGCACCGCGACGCCGGGCAGCTGCTCCGATCGGGCCACCCCGTCCTCTAGCGCCCATTTCGCTAGGAACGGCTCCGGGAACAGGTCGCCGATGAAGCC
>DAIMGB010000034.1:0-9715 GCA_036724195.1 Thermoleophilaceae bacterium | reverse complement strand
GCACCTCGCAGCTCAACGTGGGCGGCAACATGGACTTCTACAACATGCTCGAGCGTGAGCGCCTGGAGTCCAAGAAGATCTCGAAGACGCAGGCCGTGACCTCGCTGATCGACGAGGCGCTCGACCCCGACGACGTGTACATCGGCCCCTCGGACTACGTGCCGTGGCTGACCGACCGCAAGTGGGCGCACATCCGGCTCGAGGGCGAGTCCTTCGGCAACGTGCCGCTCACGATCGAGGCCAAGCTCGAGGTCTGGGACTCCCCGAACTCGGCGGGCATCGTGATCGACGCCGTGCGCCTCTGCAAGCTGGCGCTGAACAACGGCGAGGGCGGCCCGCTGATCGCCCCGAGCTCCTACCTGATGAAGTCGCCGCCGGAGCAGTACCCGGATCCGGTAGCTCGCGACATGGTCGAGGGCTTCATCGAGGACCACGGCGGCGCACCGAAGCTGCCGGGCAAGGGCAGGGTCCGCACCACCGCCGTCGAGAGCTAGTACCTGAGCGCCACGCTCGTATGCTGCGAGCGTCGTGGCGAATGAGCGCTTCTCGATAGCCCAGGTCACTCCGTGGCCCTGGGAGCAGCACCACGAGGTGAACCGCTTCGTGGAGCGGCTGTCTGACGAGCTCTGCCGCCGCGGCCACCGCGTGGCGGTGGTGGCCCCTTCCGACTCGCGCGAGCTGGTGCGCGAGGGGCGCGCCACGGTCAAGGCGATGGAGGACGACCCGGACGCGCTCTTCGCCGAGCCGGGCTGCGCCAGCCTGCTGGCGGTGGGCCAGAGCCTGCCCTTCAAGCGCGGCGGCTCGGTGTCCCTGCCGCTGGACGTGTCGCGCTCGCTCGAGGAGCTGCTGGAGCGGGCCGAGCTCGACTTCGTGCACGTGCACGAGCCCTTCGCGCCGAGCGCCTCCTCGGCCGCCCTGCGTCACTCGCGCGCACTGAACGTGGGCACCTTCCACGCGACCACCGAGCGCTTCGTGTCGACCCAGGTGGCTCGGCCGCTCGTGGAGCTGCTGTTCGGGCGCCTGGACGGGCGCACCGCCTGCTTCGCCGCCACGCGCGACCTGATCGAGCGCTACTTCCCCGGCGACTACCGAGTGATCCGCCCCGGGGCCGACCTGGCCCATCGGACCGGCGAGGACGACGACGCCGGCCCGCCGCGGATCGTGTTCTCGGCCGAGGAGGAGCGCGGCGCGCTGCGCCTGTTCCTGCGCGCGCTGCGCAAGCTGCCGGTGGAGCAGGACTGGGAGGCCACGATCTGGATGCGCGACCCCGGCGCCGCGCCGGCGGTGAGCCTGCCGCGGCGCCTGCGCGACCGCGTGACGCTGGCCGGGCCCGCCGACGGCTCGGAGGCCCAGCACCTGGCCCGGGCGAACATCGCGGTGGCCGCCTCCCACGGCGCCGCGCCGGCGCCGCAGCTCGTGCTGCGCGCGCTGGCCGGGGGCGCCGTGCCGGTGGTGTCACGGCTGCCCCAGTACGAGGAGGCGCTGCGCGAGGGCGAGCTCGGCCTGCTGTTCGAGCCGCGTGATGCCGAGACCCTGGCAGCGCAGCTGGAGCGGCTGGTCCGCGACCCGGAGCTGCTCGCGGGCTTCAAGCGCCGGGTGGCCGACGTGCGGCCCGACCTCGACTGGTCGCGCGTGGCCGACGAGTTCGAGCAGCTCTACGAGGACCTCGCCTCGCGGCGGCACGAGCCGGAGGGTCGCCCGGACCTGCGAAAGCGTCTGAACCAGCGCGACTTCATCCACGTGGACCTGCACATGCACACCGACCACTCGCCGGATTGCGCCACGCCGGTGGAGACGCTGCTCGAGACCGCGGCGGAAGTGGGCCTGGGCGCGATCGCGATAACCGACCACAACGAGATCTCGGGCGCGCTCGAGGCACGCGACAAGGCGAACGGCCAAGTCAAGGTGATCGTGGCCGAAGAGGTGAAGACCGCCGACCAGGGCGAGGTGATCGGCCTCTTCATCGAGGACAAGATCGAGCGTGGCATGACGCTGCAGGAGACGATCGCCGAGATCCGCCGCCAGGGCGGGCTCGTGTACGTGCCCCACCCGTTCGACCGCATGCACTCGGTGCCGGACTACGAGCACCTGCTGGACGTGGTGGAGGACATCGACGCGATGGAGGTGTTCAACCCGCGGGTGGCGATCGCCGCCTTCAACGAGGAGGCGGCCCGCTTCGCGGCCAAGTACCGCATCGTGGCCGGGGCCGGCTCCGACAGCCACGTGGCCCAGGGCCTGGGCTCCGTGAAGATCAGGATGCGCGACTTCGACGGCCCGGAGGAGTTCCTGGAGTCGCTTCGCGACGCCGACATCGTGCGCAAGCGGCAGAGCCTGCTCTACGTTCAGGCCCTCAAGTTCCTACAGACGCGGAGCAAGAGGTAATGCAGCCAAGAGGAGCGGGACCGGTGCCGTCTAATCCCACGGTCACCCCGATGCCCGCCACCGACGATGAGATCAAGGAGAAGTACCTCGAGCGCGCGATCCGCGAGCTGAACTCGCTGACCCGCGAGATCCAGGGCTGCGAGCACTGCCCGCGCGGGAACCTGATGCCGGTGCTGGGCTCGGGCCACCCGCAGGCCGACATCTTCCTACTGAAGTTCGCCCCCATGCCCGCGGAGATCGAGGAGGGCGTGGCCTTCTACGGTCGCGCCGGCGGCGCGCTGATGAAGTCCTTCAAGCGGCTCGGCATCGACCCGCTCGCCGTCTACGGGACCGTGTTCGTGAAGTGCCCGGTGGCCGACACGGACCTGTCGGCGCCCGAATGCCGCGCACGCGTGGGCCACGAGCTGGCGATCGTTCAGCCGCGCATGGTCGTGGTGATGGGCGAGGAGGCGCTCGAGGAGCTGAACGCCCTGGCGCTGCCGCTGGCCGCCGAGGTGAAGGCCGAGCCCGGCGCGATCCAGAAGCTGACCCCCTCGTGCGACGCCGTCTACGTGCCCGACATCGACCGCTCGCTCGACGACGAGGACGCCAAGCGCGACTTCTGGCGCGCCTTCAAGGCACTCGGGGACTGGTACGAGGACTTCCCTCCGTACTAGGATCGCCCCATGAGCGCGAAGGTGCTCGTGATGGCGAACCGCACAGCCGAATCGCCGGAGCTGCTGGAGGCCCTGAAGCAGCGCGCCGGCGACGGCGATTGCGAGTTCACCCTGCTCGTGCCGTCCACGCCGCACGGCATCAGCTGGGCCGTGAACCCGCACGACTCCGGCGCCGACGAGGCCGAGGACCACCGCAAGGCGTTCCTCGACGAGCTGCGCGGGGAGGGCCTGAACGTGGGCGAGGCGAAGGTCGGCGACCCGGACCCGCTCGCGGCGGTGCAGGACGAGTGCAACCTCAATAGCTACGACGAGCTGATCATCGCCACCCTGCCGCTGCACGTGTCCAAGTGGCTGAAGGTCGACCTGCCCCACAAGGCCGGCCACGCCACCGGGCTACCCGTGACCCACGTGGTGGCGAACAGCTCGGGCTGATGGATCTCGAGGAGCACAGCCTCGACCCCGTGATCGAGCGCGAGTGCTCCGAGTGCGGCGCGCGGCTCACCGACGCCGAGATCGAGGAGTCGATGGAGGCGGGCGGTCCCTACCTCTGCTCGGTGCACGCGTCGGAGCGCGTGCCGCTCGAGGAGGAGGACGGCCCCGCGGGCTAGCAGCTAGCCCGCGCTTCGCTCCAGCAGCGCCACGCACTCGATGTGCGGCGTCTGGGGGAACATGTCCACCGGGCGCACGGTGCGCAGCTCGTAGCCGGCGTCGACCAGCTGGCGCGCGTTCGGCGCCAGCGTCGTGGGGTTGCACGACACGTAGACGATCTTCTTTGCCTCGGCCTCGAGGATGCGCCGCACGATCTTCTGGGAGAGGCCCGCGCGCGGCGGGTCCACCACCACGACGTCGGGCTGGCCCGACTCCTCGAGCAGAGGGCGCATCGCGGTGCGCACGTCGCCGGCGAAGAAGCTGGCGTTGTCGATCCCGTTGCGCCGCGCATTCTCGATCGCGTCCGCCACAGCCCGCTCCACAATCTCCACACCGAAGACCTCGCCGGCGTCGAGGGCCAGCGCCAGCGCGATCGTGCCGATGCCGCAGTAGAGGTCCAGCACGCGCTCGCGACCGCTCAGCCCGGCCAGCTCCGACGCCGTGCCGTAGAGCACCTCGGCCATCTCGGTGTTGGTCTGGAAGAAGGCGTCGGGCGAGATCCCGAACTTCAGCCCCGACAGCTCCTCCTCGAGCTGCTCCGAGCCGCTCAGCAGGTCGGTCTCGCCGTCGCGGGTGGTCTCGGCCACGCCGGCCGCGCGCGTCCAGAGCACGGAGTCCGCGGGCAGGGTGGCCGCCAGCTCGGCGGCGCGGAAGTCGCCGGGACTCGTGACGATGCGGGCCTGCAGCTGGCCGGTACGCCTGCCCTCGCGCACGACCAGGTTGCGCAGCATCCCTGCGTGGTCGCGGCGGTCGTAGGCCGTGAGACCCTCCTCGCGGCACCAGGACCGCACGGCGTCGCGCAGCTCGCCGACGCGCTCCGACGCGAGGATGTCGTCGCTCACGTCCTCGATCAGGTCCCAGCGGCCCGGCTTGTGGAAGCCGAGCACCAGCTCGCCTTCGTCGCCCGTTCCGAACGAGTACTCGACCTTGTTGCGGTAGCGCAGCTTCTCCACGGCCGGGACGATCGCCTCGACCGGCGGCGACTCGAATTGGCCGAGGCGCTCGAGCGCCTCCGCGACCTGCGCCTGCTTCTCCTCGAGCTGGCGCTCGTAGGGCAGCACCTGCCACGGGGCGCCCGGGTGAGGCGCCTCCGGCTCGATGCGGTCGGGGCTCGGCTCCAGCAGCTCCACGGTGTCGGCCTCGCCGAACGAGCGCTTCGACTTCGTGACCCGCGCACGCACGCGGTCGCCGGGAACCGCGCCGCGCACGAACAGCACGAATCCGCCCTCCGCGCGGGCCACTCCGGCGCCGCCGTAGGCAAGCTTGTGGACCGTCAGCTCGAGCTCGTCGCCCGGCCGCGGCCGTGTGCGCAGGGGTGCCTGGGGTTGGGTCATCACCGATCTATGCTGGCAGGCGCATGGACCTCGACGCCTATCGCGCCCAAGCGGAGAGGTTCGTCTCGGACCTCGACCGCGAGTACTACCTGCACTTCTCGGGCCAGCAGGAGAGCTACGAGGTCGAGCGGATCTACGAGAGCCACGCCGATCTGTTCTCGCGCGAGGCGGTCGAGCAGCTGCGGGAGGGCGATGCCCGGCTGCTGCTGGAGTTCGCGGTCCAGGGGCTGATCGGGCGCGAAACGAGCTCCGAGCAGGCCGAGCTGGCCCGCAGGGAGTCGGACCTCGAGATCGAGGTCGACGGCGAGCGCATCCCCTACCGCTCCGCCGCCGTCGCGCAGGCGAACGAGTCCGACCCGGCGCGGCGCCAGGCGATCGAGACCGCGCGCAACGCAGCGGTCGAGGAGCAGCTCAACCCGACCCTGCTGGAGCTGCTCCAGCGCTCGCACGCAATCGCGGGCGAGCTGGGCTGGGCCAGCATGCGGGCGCTCTGCGAGGAGCTGTCGGGCATCGACCTGGGCGCGCTCGTGGAGCAGACCGAGGGCTTCCTGCGCGCGACGGAGGACGGCTACCGGGACGTGCTGCAGCCGCAGCTCGAGTCGCAGCTGGGCTTCGGCTTCGAGCGCCTGCGGCGCTCGGACCTGGCCGCCTTCTTCCGCGCGGCGTCGCTCGACCAGCGCTTCCAGGCGGACCGCCTGCTGCCGAGCCTGACCGAGACGCTGGCCGGCATGGGCATCGACATCGAGTCGCAGGACGGCGTCACGCTCGACACCGAGGCGCGGCCGACGAAGTCGCCGCGCGCGTTCTGCGCGCCGGTGCGCGCGCCCGGAGAGGTCTACCTGGTGATCTCGCCGATCGGCGGCCGCGACGACTTCGCCGCGCTCTTCCACGAGGCCGGCCACACCGAGCACTACGCGCACGTGGACGCTGGGCTGCCGGTGGAGGAGCGCCTGTTCGGCGACAACTCGGTCACCGAGGGCTTCGCCTTCCTGATGGAGCACCTGGTGTCGCGCCCGGCGTGGCTGGAGCGGCGGCTCGGCGTGGAGGATCCGGGTGAGGTGCTGGCCCACTCCAAGGCGGTCAAGCTGCTGTTCCTGCGCCGCTACTGCGCGAAGCTCGCCTACGAGCTCGAGCTGCACGAGTCGCCCCCGTCGCTAGACGGCATGCGCGACCTGTACGGCCGCCGCCTGTCCGAGGCCGTCGGCGTGGACTGGCCGTCGACCGGCTGGCTGAACGACGTGGATCCCTTCTTCTACGCGGCTCGCTACCTGCGGGCCTGGGCACTCGAGACCCAGCTGCGCCGGCTGCTCAGCGAGCGCTTCGGCGAGGCCTGGTTCGACGAGGAGGGGGCGGGCAAGCTGCTGCGCGGCCTCTGGCGCCAGGGTCAGGCCCAAGACGCCGGAGAGCTGCTCGCGCAGCTCTCCGGGTCGGAACTGGACTTCTCGGCGCTCGAGGCCGAGCTGGTCGGCCAGCCGAGCTAGCCGAGCTAGCCGAGCTTCGTCTCGATCGAGTTCAGCACGCTCTTGCGGTTCGCGTGCCGGCGCTCGTAGTCGCGCACCTTGCGCAGCTCGGCCGGGGTGAGGTCGGTGAGCCGGCCGGTGATCTGGGCCGCGGTCAGGTCGTCGTAGCCGGTGATGGGGAAGCTCGGCCCCACGCCCGCCGCGCGCCTGACCCGGTCGGCCTGCGCAAGCACCGGGTCGCCGGCCTTGACCGCCCGCGTACGGGCGGCGCGTGCCGCGCCCTGCACCTGCTGCCTCGCCCCGCGCGCCGCTTCGGTGCTGCCACGGCGGGCACTCGAGGTGCGATCGTCGATCTCGTCGCGCCCGCGGCCAACGAGCTGCTCGAGGTCCTTGAGCACCTCGTTGGTCTGCTTGCGCCCGCGTTGGATCAGGCCGTTGGCCAGGCTCTGCGCGTCGTCCGCGGTCATGCGGCCGCGCCCGACCGCCTCGTCGAGCACCTCCTCGATGCGCTCGCGCGTGAGCATCACCAGGTCGAGCGGGCGGATCAGGTTCTTGCGCAGCGACTCGCGGAACTCGGCGACCGTCTTTGCCTCGATCCCGGCGGCGCTGGCCGCCCGGCCGGCGCCGCTAGCCGTGGTCTTCGCGGTCTTGCGCGCCTTCTGCTGGCGACCGCGTGCCTGGCCGCCCTTCTTGGCGGCCGCCTTGCGCTTGGCCGCGCTGCCCGACGAGCCGGAGCTCGAGCGGCTTGCCGTCTTGCGGCCGGACGCGCTCGCGCTGGAGCGCGACTTGCTGGCTCCCGACGACCTGCTGCTGGACCTGCCCCCCGAGGACTTGCTGGCCGGCGACTTGCTGCCTGACGACTTGCTGCCCCCCGAGCGGCTGGAGCTTCCGCTCCGCTTGCTGCTCCCACCGCGCTGCTGCGCCATGTGTGTGTCTCCCTCTTCGACCGATCGAAATCTAAGCGGGCATACGTGCCCGACCAACGGACTATCTCATGCTGAACCGCGCGAGGACGGGCGCGTGGTCAGAGAGCCGTATCGCGAGGCCGCGCTCGCCCCGCAGCTCGCGCTCCTCCGGGCGCAGGCGCCGCGGCGGCTCGACGGGCTCGAGTCCGCGGACGAGCAGGTGATCGACGGCCTGTGCGTCGGTCGGCGCGGCCAGCCCATGGCGCTCGCCCAGCTCGGCGAACAGCTCCGGCACGCTGCTCGGCCGCAGGTTCAGGTCGCCGCCGAAGATGAGCGGCCGCTCGCCTGCCCACTCCAGCGCCAGCTCCGCGGCGCTCTCGACCTCGGGCGCGGCGGCCAGGTCACCCACGCTCGCCGTCGCGTGTAGGTTGGCTACGCACAGCGACCGGCCGCCGGGCCCGTCGAGCTCCGCGAACAGCATTCGCCGGCGCTCGGGACGCAGCGCCAGCGTGACCCGCCGCACCCGCGCGACGCGCCACGGCGGCCGGGCCAGCAGCTGGTTGGACCCGCCCTCCCCCGAGGCGATCAGATCGGGGTTCAGGCGCCCTGCCAGCCGGCGCGCCGCGGCGCCCCCGTTGCGGGACGTGAGCGCCAGCGCACCGCCCGCGCCGGCGCGCCGGGCCAGCGGGCCAAGCCAGGGCGGCGGCGCCTCCTGGAGCAGGGCGAGGTCCCACTCGTGTCCGGCGATCCAGCCTCCGAACTCGTCGAGCAGCGAGCGGTTCACCTGCTCGTGGGTGGCGTTGCGCTCGCTCACGCGGAGCAGCCGTGAGCGCCACGCGAGCAGCTCACGGTCAGGCGGGAAGTCCCGCCCGTGGAAGAGGTTCCAGCTCAGGACCCCGAGTACGATGCTCACTTGACCAGGCACTTCCTGACCGGCGAGGAGCTTACGGGCGACGAGCTGAACGCGCTAGTGGAGCGCGCGCTCGAGCTGAAGGCCGACCGCCTGGGCTCGCGCACGCTGGAGGGCAAGAGCGTCGCGCTGGTGTTCGAGCGGCCCTCCACCCGCACGCGCGTGTCGTTCCAGGTGGGCGTGGCCGAGCTGGGCGGCAATCCCCTCGTGCTGCGCGAGGGAGAGCTGCAGCTCGAGCGCGGCGAGTCGATCCGCGACACGGCGCTCGTCCTGTCGCGCTACGTGCACGCGATCGGCGTCCGCACTGGCCCGCAGGCGACGCTCGAGGAGCTGGCCGCCTACGCCACGGTGCCCGTGATCAACATGCTCACCTACGAGCACCACCCCTGCCAGGTGCTGGCCGACCTGGTCACGCTACGGGAGCTGTTCGGCCGCCTGGAGGGCGTGAAGCTGGCCTACGTGGGCGACGGCAACAACATGGCTCGCTCGCTCGTGCTGCTCGGCGGGGCGGCGGGCGTGGAAGTGGCCGTGGCCTCGCCGCCCGAGCTGGCGCTGCCGGATGGCCCCAACGCCGAGCTGGACGAGGCGGTGGCCGGAGCAGACGCCATTTACACCGACGTCTGGGTGAGCATGGGCGACGAGCAGGACGCACAGCGGCGGCGCGAGCTGCTGGCCCCCTACCGGATCGACGAGCAGCTGCTGAAGCGCGCCGGCAACGGCGCCGTGGCACTGCACTGCCTGCCCGCGCACGCGGGCGAGGAGATCAGCGAGGGAGTGCTCTACGGCGAGCGGTCCGCCGTCTGGGACCAGGCCGAGAACAGGCTGCACGCCCAGAAGGCCCTGCTCGAGCTGCTCCTCGGCGAGTAAGCGTCATCCGCGCGCAGCCGGCCGAGCCGGCTGCTTGCGGCTAGGTAGGCTTCGCCGCCAATTCCCCCAGGAGGCGCACATGAACAAGTGGCCCGCAGTGTTCTTCTCCGCTCTCGCCCTCGGCCTGGTGGCCGCCGGCTGCGGTAGCAGCAACAAGAGCAGCAGCAGTAGCAGCAGCAGCAGCAGCTCGACCAAGCAGAAGGCCCCAGCGGCCTCGACGGGCGGCGGCAAGAGCGCTTCCGTGCAGATGAAGAACATCGCCTTCACCCCCACCGCGGTGACGGTCGCCAAGGGCGGAACCGTGAAGTGGACCAACGAGGACACGGTGGGCCACGACGTCACGAAGAAGAGCGGCCCGGGCCCCAAGTTCAGCTCCGGATCGGCCGGCGGACTTCAGAAGGGCGACACCTTCCAGGAGAAGTTCACCACCCCCGGAACGGTCCACTACGTGTGCACGGTGCACCCCAACATGCAGGCCACGGTCACGGTCAAGTAGCACCCGGCTCGACCCCGGGGTTACGCGCGTTATGATGCGCGCGCCGCGTAGGACCTA
>DAIMGB010000033.1:0-9819 GCA_036724195.1 Thermoleophilaceae bacterium | reverse complement strand
CACCTGCTCGGCAGTGACTCGATCCAGATGGATGGCTCGGCGACCGGTCCGCGGATCCGGTTCTTCCTGACGTCCGGCGAAGCCGCGGCCCAGCAGTTCCTCGGCCACGGCGAGGGTGCCGAGCAGATCAAGAGCGCCCTGCTGTTCACGCGCAAGGGCTCGGAGGACATCCTGCAGTCCGCCGAGGAATGCCTGGCCGACCTCTGAGCGACCCTGTGGTCACGCTGCGCCCGGCGACGGACGCGGACGTGGGCGACTTCCTGGCGATCGTGACCTCCGAAGGGGTGGGCGAGTGGTGGGGAGACGTCTCCGACGAGGAGAAGCTCCGCGGTGACCTGCTCGACGACGAGTGCGCGGTGTTCGCGATCGAGGTCGACGGGGCCACGGCCGGCTGGCTGCAGTCCTGGGCGGAGGACGAGCCGGCCTACCGCTACGCCGGGCTCGACATCATGCTCGCCGTGCCCTACCAGGGCCGCGGCATCGGCCCCGAGGCGCTGCGACAGGCGATCCGCCTTCTGATCGACGAGCACGGCCACCACCGCTTCACCATCGACCCCGCGCTCTCCAACGAGCGCGCGATTCGCGCCTACGAGGCGGTCGGCTTCCAGCGCGTCGGCGTGCTGCGCCGCTATTGGCGCGACGCGAACGGCGAGTGGCAGGACGGCCTGCTGATGGACCTGCTCGCGGAGGAGCTTTAGCGGCGCAGCAAGCGGGCGATCAGCCCGCCCACGATCGCGTAGATCACCGCGGCCAGGCCCCAGTTCACGGCGATCTTCGTCTTCGCGTTGCTGGGCTTGAAGATGTCCTTGAAGGGACCGACCAGGAACTTCGCCGCGTCGAGCACCCATTTGACGATCTGGTTGTCCTTGTTGGCGTCGAGCAGAGTCAGCACGATGCCGATCAGGATCAGCACCACCACGACCGTCGTAATCAGGCTGACGATGCGGGCGACCCCCCAGAGACCCGTGCGGGCCGCGCGGCCGGCGCCCGCGCCGCGGCCCGCGCCACGGCCCGCTCTGCGCGAGCGTCTGGCCACTAGCCGCTGACCGCCATGACCTGCACGCTATTACGTCCCTGGTGGAAGGAGGCCTCCGGCACGATCGAAGCCACCAGCTCGTCCTTCGTGTCGCCGCCCACGAGCTTGAAGGTGCGCGACACGGCAACGATCTTGCCGTTCACGGCGATCGCCACGTCGCGGTGGCCGCCCGGCGTCTTCACCCTGCCCACCACGTGGACGGGAATGGTGGACGACTTCAGGTCGACGTGCTGGAACTCGCCCGCATGCACCAAGGCCACGTTCAGCCGCCGGCGCCCGGGGCCGTTGGCCGGCTGGCCGATCAGGTCGGCGTGCGGGCCCCAGTGATAGAAGCGCGGCGAGCTGAACGAGCCGGTTCCGAACAGCGCCAGCTTCTTCGCCAGGCTCCGCGCCTTGGCCCGCTCGAACTCCGCGGCCGAGAAGTAGAGCGGCTTGAAGGTGCCGCGCTGGAGGATGCGCAGCGTCTTGCGCCGCTTGACCTTCTCGCTGAACGCCGAGCTGCCGTCCATGTGCACCCGCGGTCGCACGTTCAGGATGTCGAAGATCGTGGGCAGGATGTCGATCGTCTCGACGTAGGCGCTGCTGATGCGCCCCTTCGTCTGGCCGGGCGCTTTCATGAACAGCGGGATCGGCGCGATCTCGCCGTAGTTCTGGCGGGTGAGCGTGCGGCGGTCGCGCTTGCCGAGGTCGAACGCCACGCCGTGGTCGGCCGCCACCACGATCAGCGAGTCGTCGTACTGCCCGATCTTCTTCAGGTGGCGGATCAGGTCGCCGAGCAGGTGGTCGGCGAAGCCGGCCTGCAGCAGGTGGCGCTGCCACAGCGAGTTCACCTGGCCCTGGTCGTCATACGCGTAGCTCGACAGGCCCGGCACCGGGTCGCTCGCGGTGCGGCGGTACTGCTTGGCGTCGGGCAGGTACTGCCAGGGCACATGCGGGATCAGGGAGTGCTTGAAGTTCAGCGCCGGCCGACTGCCCGGCTGGATGTCGGAGATCCACTTCTCGAAGCGCTTGTTGCGGTTGCTGTTCAGGTTGGCGTGCACGTTCACCGAGCCCTGGGAGCCGCCGCCGGTTCCGCTGCTCGAGCCGCCACCCCCGCCGCCGCCGAAGTTGCCCCAGTTCTCGGACACCGAGGGCAGGTCGTCCTCGACGTCAGGCGGAGCCACCACGTGCAGCCAGACCAGGCTCAGGTCGTCGGTCATCGACTTCAGCCGGTCCGGATAGGGCTCGTCGCTCTGGGTGTTCTTGCAGAGCTTTCGCGAGCAGACGCTCGTGGCCTCCTCCGACACGTTCAGGCGATGGGTCTTGGCGAACAGCGAGAAGATGCTGTTCGGGTGGTCGGCCGAGGTGGGCAGCTTCTCGTCGTCCGGCAGGTTCCCGTCCATGATCGCCGGCTGAGCGCGCTCGGTGGAGTCGTAGATCGTGAAGGCGTTGCGGAACCAGGTCGAGGTCTTCTCCAGCGCGGCGAAGTGCGGGAAGCGCTTGGGGTCCACCTGTCGGCTCCCGTCCATCAGGGAGGTCGACGGGAACTCGTCGAAGAGCACCACCACGACGTTGGTGCGGTTCACGCCGCCCACGTTCTTGGCGCTCGCCTCTTCGGGGAACGCGAGCTTCGACACCGGCGCCGTGAACAGGAACAGCGCCAGGAACACGACGGGCACCGGCGACAGCACGCTCAGGAACGAGCGCAGTCCCTCGGCGCGCGCATAGAGGGCGGCCAGCAGCGCGCCGATCACCAGCGACGCCACGATCAGCACCGTGTCGGAGGCGCGGGTGGCCTTCTTCAGCGCCTGCGCGGCGATCAGGGCGACGAGCAGTCCGACGAACACGAGATGCACCACGAGCGCGGCCGGCGGCGACGCGAGCCCCACCAGGAGCTCGATCAGGATCAGCACGAGCGGCGGCACCAGCACCAGCAGCACCGAGAAGCTGATGATGTCGAAGCCCGTGGCGCCGCGGGCGGCGAAGAACTCGGGGTTGTCCTTAAGCAGCGAGAAGAGCGGCTGTGCGAGCGCGAACGTGCACAGCGCCGCCAGGTGGCCGAAGCGAAAGAGGGCCAGCTTGGCCGGGGCGCGGCGCTCGGCGTGCTCCTCCGGCGCCGCCTCCCCGGCGCTCGTCATCCGCGCTTGGGGTGCGCGAAGTACAGCACGCGCGTGCCCGACTCCAGCCGTTCGGAGCGCTCGATCTCGAACGTCTCACCCAGGCAGCGCTCGAAGAAGCCGAGCTCGTAGTCGGGGTGGAGCCCGTCGCGCTTGGGCGCCATCAGCTTCTTGACCATCGGATCCTCGCGCGTGGGGAACTCGATCACCAGCGAGCAGCCGAGGCTCGACAGCCAGTCCACGAACTCCTTGACGGGCACGTTCGCGCTCATCGCGACGTGGTGGATGACCGCGAGCGCCAGCACGAGGTCGGGCTTCCCGCGCTCGGGCATGGACTTGCGCTCCAGGCCGCGCCAGCCGAGCCCCGGCGAGGGGTCGGCCAGGTTCATCGTGAGCGGCAGGATCTTCTCGTCGCCCTCGTCGCGCAGCGTGCGGTAGAGCAGCTCGACGGGCCCCTGGTCGGCATCGACCGCCAGCACCGTCTTGGCGCCCTCGGCGGCGATGCGCGAGTAGCGGCCGTTGTTGGCGCCGATGTCCCACACGAGCGGCCACTCGCGCGAGGTGGCGACCTCGCGGACGAACTCGTCCTTGCGCTTGGCGTCGTCGTCGGTGTAGCTGTTGCGCTCGCCGTAGGCCACCCAGACGCCCTCGGGCGGGTCCCACTCCAGCCTCGACACGAACTTCCTCATCTTGCGCACGTTGGCAACGAGGATCGCCTTGTTGAAGCCGGCCTTCTTGACGTCGCGCTTGACCTCGCCGCCCTTGTCGCCGTAGTGCTGCTCGAGCCGGGCGTGCAGGAAGACGTTGGTGGTCCAGCCACGCCGGAAGCGGTCGCGGCCGGAGGCCAGGCCGCGCATCTGGGCCGGCGTGATGCCATCGATGGCGCCGCGCAGCCAGGGCTGGAAGGGCACGTTCTTCACGGACTGCAGCAGCAGCGGGTAGAGGTAGAGCATGCAGAACTGGCGGTAGGCGATCCACGGCTCGCCCTCCCGCAGGCGCTCGAAGGAGCCCACGTCCACGAACACCGGCTTGGCGCCGCGCCACTGCACGTTGTAGGGCGAGGAGTCCTTCAGCACGAGGTCCTTCTCGAGCGCCGCCAGGAGCAGGTCGAGCTGCACGAGCGCGGCATCCTTCAGCATCGAGAAGGTCCACTCGTAGGGGTAGGAGATGAAGGGGATCAGATCATGGCGCAGGACCCCGGCGGTCTCCTTGGCGAGCAGGCCCTCGAGGCCGGCCACGCCCTCGGCGCGCTCGGTACCTACGACGCGCTCGTCCTCAAGCAGGCCGCTGGCGGCGAGCGCCTCGAAGTCCTCGAGCCCGTCCTTGGAGAGCGACCGGTAGACCTTGTCGTCCGCGTAGAAGACCCGGCTCTCCGGGTCGCGGAACGAGCCGGGCTCAAGGCCGGCGGGCGAGCTTGTCTGGCCAGGAGGGGTCGACACCCGCGGGCATACTAGACATCAAGGGCGCGGACTCTCGGCGCCGGCCGCTTCGGCCTCAGGCGGAGTCGGTGCTCCCGCGAGTCTCGCTGCCGGCCGTCTCCGTCTCCGGCTCGTCCTTCTTGATGTGAAAGAAGCGCAGCAGCTTGTTCCAGTAGAGCTTGGCGGCGACCGCGACGGCGGCGACGCCACCGGCGATGATCTGCAGGATCATGCTCCCGCTGCCGGGATCAAGATATGCAAGAACGGCGGTCATCTGTGTGCTGGCTCCAGTGGTGCCGGGTCTAAGGGAAGAAGGTGAGGCTAGCAGGGATGTTGCCGATTGGTTACCGAATGCAACGAATGTGAAAGCAGCGTGAAAGCCGGTGCCTGCCCTACCCTTATGCCCTTCCTTGCAATGAAGCTGATCGTCCAAATCCCCTGCTTCAACGAGGGCACCCAGTTGTCCGACACGCTCGCCGGGCTGCCGCGCGAGGTGCCGGGCATCGACCGCGTGGAGTGGCTCGTGATCGACGACGGGTCCACCGACGACACGGTCGACGTCGCCCGTGCGAACGGCGTGGACCACGTCGTGCGGCTCACCAACAACAAGGGGCTGGCGGCCGCGTTCCAGGCCGGGCTCGACGCCTGCCTGAAGCTCGGCGCCGACGTGATCGTGAACACCGACGCCGACAACCAGTACTACGGCGGGGACATCGTGAAGCTGGTGGAGCCGATCATCGCCGGCCACGCCGACATGGTGGTGGGCGACCGCGACACCGACAGCATCGAGCACTTCTCGCCGCTGAAGAAGCGCCTCCAGCGGCTGGGCAGGGCCGTGGTGCGGCGCGCATCCGACACCAACGTGCCCGACACCACCTCGGGCTTCCGCGCCTACAACCGCGAGGCGGCGCTGCAGCTGAACGTGGTCTCGAAGTTCACGTACACGCTCGAGTCGATCATCCAGGCGGGCAAGATGGTCGTGGCCGTCGACCACGTGCCGATCCGGACCAACACCAAGACGCGCGAGTCGCGCCTGTTCCCCTCGATGGCGTCCTACGTCCGGCGCAACACCGTGTCGATCTTCCGCGTCTACACGATGTACGAGCCGCTGCGGGTGTTCATGGCGGCCGCGGCGCTGGTCGCGCTCGTCGGCGTGTTCATCTGGGCGCGCTTCATCTACTTCTACTTCTCGGGCGAGGGCCGCGGCCACATCCAGTCGCTGATCCTGGGCGCGACCCTGTTCATCGTCGCAGTGCAGCTCGCCGCGCTCGGCGTGCTCGGCGACATCCTCGCCGGCACCCGGGTGCTCCAGCAGCGCGTGCTCGAGCGCGTGCGCCGCGTGGAGCTGCAGGTGGGCGTCGAGCCCTCGCACTACGAGCCCGGCGCCTCGCAGCCGGGACGCCAGGCCACCACCGGCGCCCAGGCCGGGGCCGCCACCGGCAAGACCGAGGACCGCGAGGCGGTCCAGCTGTGACGGGCGCCACCGCGCCCGAGGTCCCCACAGGCAACACCTTCGACAAGTACGGCTCGTCGAACCCGGTGGTGCGGCGCCTTATGGGCAGCTTCCACGACACGCTCGACGAGCTCTGGGGCAGGGCCGCGCCCGAGTCGGTCCTCGACGTTGGCTGCGGCGAGGGCGTGCTCACCCACCAGTGGGCCGAGCGGCTGGGCGAGGGCCGCATCGTGGGCATCGACCTGGACGACCCGAAGCTGCGCGCCGAGTGGGAGCGCCGCTCGCGCGGGAACCTCGAGTTCCGGGTCGAGGAGGCCACCTCGCTCTCGTTCGCCGACGACGAGTTCGAGATGGCCACGGCAATCGAGGTGCTGGAGCACGTGCCTGAGCCGGAGGCCACCGTGGCGGAGATGGCGCGCGTCGCGGAGCGCTGGCTGCTGGTGTCGGTGCCGCGCGAGCCGCTCTGGCGCGGGCTGAACGTTGCGCGCGGCGCCTACTGGCGCTCGGCGGGCAACACGCCCGGCCACGTGAACCACTGGTCGAAGCGCAGCTTCACCGAGCTGCTCGGGCGCTACGGAACGGTGGAGCAGGCGCGCTCGCCGTTCCCGTGGACCATGCTGCTCGTCCGCGT
Source organism: Thermoleophilaceae bacterium (assembly GCA_036724195.1). Taxonomy (GTDB): domain Bacteria; phylum Actinomycetota; class Thermoleophilia; order Solirubrobacterales; family Thermoleophilaceae; genus DATACN01. The sequence continues at coordinate 3,185 of DAIMGB010000033.1, read as the reverse complement.
TGGCTGAAAAGAACAGCGTCGGTGCGCAGCCGGCCGAGCCGGCTGCTTCCGCGAAGGGCACTTACGGCCGCGGCGCGGCCGTGCTGTCGGTGGGCATCGGCGTCACCGGCCTCATCACGTTCGGCTACTTCGCGCTCGCCAGCCACTCGCTGCCCGAGGGCGAGTACGGCGGCATCACGCTGCTGTGGTCGGCGATCTTCATCACCGTCTCGGTGCTCTACCGGCCCGTCGAGCAGCTGCTCTCGCGAACGATCGCCGACCGCGACGCCCGCAACATCCACGGCACGGAGCACCTACGCGTGGCGGGCACGATCCAGCTCGGCCTGGGCGTGCTGTTCGCGGCGGTCGCGTTGGCGCTGCGCGGGCGGCTGCAGGACAAGCTCTTCAACGGCTCAGAGACCCTCTACTGGGTCCTGATCGTGGCCGTGCTGGCGTACGCGGCCAGCTACTTCGCGCGCGGCTACCTGGCCGGGAACAGGCGCTTCGTCCTCTACGGCGGGCTGGTGCTGATGGAGGCCAGCTCGCGCTTCCTGTTCGCGCTGCTCGTCACCGTTGGCATTGCGTCGGGGCAGGCGTTTGTTGCTTTGGGCATGGCCGCCGCGCCCATCCTCTCGCTTGCTGTGGTACCGGCGGCGTTTGCACGTCGGGCGGGCAGCGGGCAGCGGGCAGTGGGCAGTGACCAGGGGCTTTCGGCTGACTATCTCGACGCCGCGGCTCGGGACGAGCCCTCCGCCAAGGAGCCCGAGTTCACGCTTGCGCGCGGTGGTGGGTTCGCCGCGGCGGTGCTCTTGATCATGCTCTGCGAGCAGACGTTCCTCAATGCGGGACCCCTGTTGGTGAAGGCCGGCGAGGGGGCGCGCGGCGCCGCTCTTGCGGGCTTCGCCTTCAACGTGCTGCTGATCGCGCGGGCGCCGCTGCAGCTCTTCCAGGCCATCCAGACCTCGATCCTGCCCCACCTCACGCGCCTCGACGCCGGAGGCGAGAGCGACCCGTTCCGGCGCAGCGTGAACCTCACGCTGCGGGCGATCGCGGGCTTCGCCGGCGCCGTGTCGCTGGGGATGCTGGTGGCCGGGCCGTTCGCCATGAAGCTCGTGTTCGGCGGCAACACCCACTACGACCGGCTCGGCCTCGTGCTGGTCTCGATCGGCATGGGCCTCTACCTCTCGGCGGCGACGCTCAACCAGGCGCTTCTCGCGCGCGGGCGCGCGGGGACGTCGGCGGCCTGCTGGCTGGCCACGGCCGCCGGCTTCGTGGCCTTCCTGCTCGCCCGGGTCACCGACGACCGCGTGCTCCAGGTCGAGGTCGGCTATCTCGGAGCGGCCCTCGTGCTCTCCAGCCTGCTCTACACGATCTACCGGCGCGGATGAGCGTGGACGACCCGCTCGTCATCCCGCGCCGCTTCAACGGCCCGCCCGACTCGGCGAATGGCGGCTACACCTGCGGCCTCGTGGCCGGGCTGCTCGGCGCCGGCGCGGCCGAGGTCACGCTTCGCTCCCCGCCTCCGCTCGAGCGGCCGCTGGCCGTTCGGCACGACGGCCGCGGCGTACGCGTGACCGACGCTGACCTGCTCGTCGCGGAGGGCCGCGTGGCCGAGCTCGAGCTGGAGCTGCCCGAGCCGGTGGGAGTCGAGCAGGCCGAGGCGGCGTCGCGCGCCGGCACCGAGCACTGGAGCGCCGACCATCCGTTTCGGACCTGCGTCGTGTGCGGCCCAGACCGCGAGCCCGGCGACGGCTTTCGCCTCTTCCCCGGCGAGCTCCGCGAAGGTCTCTTCGCCTCGGTGTGGACGCCGGGCAACACCCGCCCGGAGGAGACCTGGGCCGCGCTCGACTGCCCCACCAGCGCGCCGGTGGCCAACTTCGGCGAGGGGCCGCCGATGGTGCTCGCGCGCCTTGCCGCCCGCATCGACGCGCCGGTCGAGCCGGGCCGCCCGCACGTGGTGCTGTCCTGGCCGCTCGAGGTGGACGGGCGAAAGCGCCACGCGGGCGCCGCGCTGTTCAGCGAGGCCGGGGAGCTGATCGCCGTGTCGCGGGCGCTCTGGATCGAGCTGCGGGGCTAGAGTGGCCGGCACGGCCACGCACTACCGCACCTGCCCATTCTGCGAGGCCACCTGTGGCCTCGAGATCGAGATGGACGGCCGCCAGGTCACGTCCGTGCGCGGCGACGAGCGCGACGTGCTCAGCCGCGGCTTCATCTGCCCGAAGGCGTTCGGCATCCGCCAGCTTCACGAGGACCCCGACCGGCTGACCACGCCATTGGTACGCCGCGGCGCGGAGCTGGCCGAGGCGAGCTGGGACGAGGCCTTCGAGGAGATCGACCGCCGCCTCTCCCCCATCCTCGAGCGGCACGGGCGCAACGCGGTAGCCGCATACGTGGGCAACCCCAACGCCCACAACCTGAGCACGCTCGTCTACGGGCCGGCCCTGCTGAGGGCGCTCGGAACCCAGAACGTCTACACCGCCAGCACGGTCGACCAGATGCCCAAGCAGGTGGCGGCCGGGCTGATGTTCGGCGGCGGGCTGTCGGTGCCGGTGCCCGACGTGGATCGCACCGCCCACCTGCTGATTCTCGGGGCCAACCCGCTCGTGTCGAACGGCAGCCTGCTCACCGCGCCCGACATGCGCGGCCGGCTGCGAGCGATCCGCGAGCGCGGCGGCAAGGTCGTGGTGGTGGACCCGCGGCGCACGCGCACCGCGGAGCACGCCGACGAGCACCACTTCATCCGCCCGGGCCGCGACGCGCACCTGCTGCTGGGCATCGCCTGCACGCTGGTCGACGAGGGCCTCGACCAGCCCGGCCGGCTCGCCGAGCACTCCGAGGGGCTCGACAGGGCCCGCGAGCTGGTGCGCGGCTTCACGCCGGAGGAGATGGCCGCGGCCTGCGGCATCGACGCCGTCGAGATCAGGCGGCTGGCCCGCGAGCTCGCCGCCGCCGAGCGCGCGGTGGTCTACGCCCGCATCGGCACCACCGTGCAGGAGTACGGCACGCTCGCGAGCTGGCTGGTGGACGTGGTGAACGTGCTCACCGGCAACCTCGACCGCGAAGGCGGCGCGATGTTCCCGCTGGCCGCCGCCGCGCAGCGCAACTCGTCTGGCAAGCCCGGCTCGGGGCGCGGCATGACGATCGGCCGCTGGCACACCCGCGTGCGGGGACTGCCGGAGAGCCTCGGGGAGCTGCCTGTGGCCTGC
>DAIMGB010000032.1:1201-9890 GCA_036724195.1 Thermoleophilaceae bacterium | reverse complement strand
TTCATCAACGGGCTCTCGCGCTTCGCGCTGATGTTCGTGTTCGTCTTCTACTTCCAGGGCGTGAAGGGCGACGACCCGATAGAGGCCGGCATCAAGCTGATCCCGCTCGCGCTCGGCATGCTGGTGTCATCGCCACTGGCCGGCCACCTCGCCGACCGCCACGGGTCCCGCGGCCTGGCCGCGCTCGGCATGCTGGTGTCCGCGGTCGGGCTGGCGCTGATGACCACCCTCGGCGTGGACAGCCCTTACTGGCAGAGCTCCCTGTGGCTTCTGATCGTGGGCGTGGGGTCGGGCATGTTCAACTCGCCGAACACCTCGGCGATGATGGGCGCGGTGCCCGAGCACAGGCGCGGCATCGCCGCCGGCGCTCGTACCATGCTGCAGAACACGGGCGCGGTGCTCTCGATCGCGTTCGTGCTGGCAATCGTGACCGCCGCCGTGCCCAAGGACGTCCTGCTACAGATCTTCTCCGGCCTCGCCGCCGGCCTTTCCGACGCCAAGCTGCAGCCCTTCATCCACAACATGCACACCGCGCTCTGGGTGCTGGCGCTGACGTCGCTGGCAGGCGCCGGCGTGTCGCTGCTGCGCCCGGTGCACCGCCGCGAGCTGGTGGCGGCCTGATGGGCAGTGTGCTGCGGATAGGCGAGGTGGCCCAGCTCACGGGCACCACGCCGCGGACGATCCGTTACTACGAGGAGATCGGCCTGCTGCCGCCGGCGGAGGGGCGCCAGCCCGGCTCGCACCGCCTCTACGAGGAGGGCGACGTCGAGCGCCTGCGTGAGGTGCTGCGGCTCAAGGACCTGCTGGGCCTGTCGCTCGAGGAGCTTCGCGAGCTGGTCGAGGCCGAGAGCGCGCGCGCCGCGCTGCGCCGGGAGTGGCGCGACGGCGTGGACAGTCCCGAGCGAAGGCGCGAGATCCTCACCCAGGCCGTGGAGCACATCGACCGCCAGCTCGGCCTGATCAGGAGCCGGCGCGACGAGATCGCCCGGCTCGAGGCCGAGCTGACCACCAGGCGGCGCCGCCTGCGCTCGAGGCTGCGCGAACTCGACCGCGAGCCGGCAAAGACCTCCGCCTGATGCGCGTTCGCTGCTTCGGCCACTCGGCCTTCCTGCTGAGCGCCAACGCGGGCAGCGTGATGATCGACCCCTTCGACGGTCCGCTCGCGCGCGAGCGCGGAACGCAGTGGGACTATCCCGACATCGAGGGCGTCGAGCCCGACCTGCTGCTGATCACCCACGAGCACTTCGACCACAGCAACCAGGACGCGATCGGCGGCGACCCGCAGGTGATCCGCTCGACGGCCGGGTCCTTCGAGACTCCGCTGGGCGACGTGCTGGCGATCGCCTCCGAGCACGACCCGTCGGCGGGCACCGAGCGCGGCCCGAACGCGATCTTCAGCTTCGAGCTCGACGGCATGCGCGTCTGCCACCTGGGCGACCTCGGGCAGTCCGCCCTGCGCGACGAGCAGATTGCCGCGATCGGCAAGCCCGATGTGCTGATGGTGCCGGTGGGCGGCCACTTCACGATCGACGCCGAGGCGGCGGCCGAGGTGGTGCGCGTGCTGGATCCGGCGATTGTGGTGCCGATGCACTACGGCTCGCCGGCCGTCGGCCTGCCGCTGGCTCCCGTGGATGACTTCCTCGCCCTGATGGAGGGCCACGAGCTGCGCCGCGAGGATGCGGCCGAGTTCGAGCTCGAGCCCCCCGGCGGGGGCACGACCGTGGTGGTGCCGGCCGCCCCTTAGGGTTGCGGCCGGCTTGAGCTTCGACGACGAGACCGCGCTGCGCGCGGCGGGGGACGGCGCCTACGAGGGCCACGTGGCCGAGGGCTGGTGGACGCCCCGCGGGCCGCTCGGCGGCTACGTGATGGCCATCGTGCTGCGCGGCATCACGCTGGCGGTGGACGACGTGTCCCGCGCGGTGCGCTCGCTGACGATGCACTTCCTGCGCCCGCCACAGGCCGGGCCGGTGACCGTGAAGCCGGTGGTCGAGCGCGCGGGACGCTCGCTGACCACGGCGAGCGCGCGGCTCGAGCAGGACGGCAAGCTGCTGGCGCTCGCACTCGCGGCCTTCTCGACCCCGTGGGAGAGCCCGCTGCTCGACGAGGCGCCGATGCCCGAGGTAGAGCCGCCCGACGGCGGGCGGCCGGTGGTGCCGGAGGGCATGGGCCCGGAGTTCACGCAGCGGCTGACGATGCAGGGCCGCTTCGGCGACCCCGCCTTCAGCGGCTCCGAGCGATCCGAGGTGGGCGGCTGGCTCGGCCTGGCCGAGGAGCGCGAGCTGGACGCGACGAGCGTGGCCCTGCTCGCCGACGCCTGGTGGCCGGCGCCCTGGCCGCGCCTGACCGAGCTGCGCCCCGCACCGACCATCGAGCTGACGGTGCTGTTCCGAGCGCCGCTGCCGCGGCCCGACTCGCTCCTGCTTGGGCGCTTCACCACCAAGCTGGTCCGCGACGGCTTCTTCGAGGAGGACGGCGAGCTGTGGGCCGCCGACGGCACTCTCGTGGCGCAGTCGCGGCAACTTGCGCTGCTGATGGCCCCGCTCGGATAGGGTCGCGCGGCTCCAGCGTGATCAAGAACGAGACGATCAGCCTGATCAGCGTGCCGATCTTCACCGGCTTGATCGGCTACGTGACGAACTGGACCGGCGTCTGGATGCTGTTCAACCCGGTGCGCTTCAAGGGCTTCCGCCTGCCGGGGCTGATGGCGCTCTCGAAGCTGCTGCCGCGCAAGCTCCAGCAGGTGCCCGGCGTGATGCAGGGCGGCGTCGGCTGGCAGGGCATCATCCCCTCCCGCGCGGCGAAGATGGGCAGCATCGCCGTGGACAAGGGGATCGCCAAGATCGGCGGCCCCGGCGACTTCTACGACCAGCTCGAGCCCGACAAGCTGGCCGAACACATCCTCGAGAGCTCGCGGGGCGAGATCCGCGACACGGTCGAGCGGATCGTGCAGCGCGAGCACCCACAGCTCTGGAACGACCTGCCGCCGCGCGTGCGCGAAGCGGTGCACGAGCGGGTGCAGGAGCAGCTGCCGGACATCGTCAAGGGGATCACCGACGAGATCGGCGAGAACATCGACCAGCTGCTCGACATCAAGCTGATGGTGATCCATCACCTCGAAGAGCACCCCGAGCTGGCGAACCGGATCTTCACCGAGGTGGGCGAGCGCGAGCTGCGCTTCATCGTGAACTTCGGCTTCTTCTTCGGCTTCGCGCTGGGAATCCCCACGGCCGCGCTGACCGAGGTCGCCTTTCCCAGCGCCTGGTGGCTGCTGCCGATCTGCGGCGTGGTGATCGGGTGGGTGACCAACTGGGCCGCCCTCTGGATGATCTTCCAGCCCACCGAGCCGCGCCAGGTCGGGCCGTTCAAGCTGCACGGGCTGTTCATGCGCCGCCAGCGCGAGGTGGCGGACGTGTACGCCAGCCTGATCGCCGAGGACATCGTGAACCTCGAGAACATCGGCAAGGAGCTGATGCACGGCCCGCGCTCGGACCGCACGCGGCAACTCGTGGAGACGGCGCTGCGCCCGGCCGTGGACCGGGCCGTGGGGCGCGCGCGACCGGCGGTGCGCGTAGCCGTCGGCGCGCAGGAATACGACGCGATCCGCGACTCGCTGGCGTCGGAGGCGGTGGACTACACGATGGATCCGCTCACGGACCCCGAGCTGAACGAGCGCCAGAGCGAGCGAATACGCGAGCTGGTGGCGCCGCGGATCGAGGAGCTGCCCGCGGACGACTTCGCCGAGCTGCTGCACTCGGGCTTCAGGGAGGACGAGTGGCTGCTGCTCCTGCACGGAGCGGTGCTGGGACTTGTGGGCGGGATGATCCACCTGGGCCTGTTCGGATGACGATGGACGAGGAGCGCGACGAGAGCCTTGTGCGCGCCCTGCCCGGGCTTGCCCGCATAGGCGCCGCCGCGTGGTGGCGCACCGTGGGCTTCGCCGCCGACGCGTCGCTGCGGACGAGCTCGCGGGTGCTGCGGGCCGCGGCGTCGGGGGAGCCGCCCGCCGATCTGTTCCAGTCGGCCGGCAGCGACGTTCGCCGCTACGTCCAGACGCTGCTGGGTGAGGAGGAAGAGGACGACGGGCGCGCCAACGCGGCCGCGTCCGACCTGGACGGCGAGGCCAGCCGGGAGGCCCTGCGCGAGCGGGGCGCCCGGCTGCTGGAGCTGTCCGCCGACGTGACCTTCGAGGAGGACACCCACCCCGCCTTCGCGCGCATACTCGACGAGCTGGCGCCCGACGAGGCGCGCATCCTGCGCTTCCTGGCCGCGGACGGACCGCAGCCGGCCGTGGACGTGCGGAGCGGCGGCCCGCTCAACATCAACTCGCAGCTGGTCGCGCCGGGGCTCACGATGATCGGCGAGGAGTCGGGCTGCCGACACCTCGACCGCGTGCACGCCTACCTGAACAACCTCTACCGGCTCGGGTTGATCTGGTTCCCGCGCGAGGAGCTCGAGGACCTGAGCAGCTACCAGGTGCTGGAGGCACAGCCGGAGGTGAGCGACGCGATGGAGGAGGCGGGACGCGGCGGCAAGACGATTCGCCGCAGCATCCACCTCACCCCGTTCGGCGACGACTTCTGCTCGGTCTGCCTGCCGGTGGCGCGCTAGGCGCGGCGGCTCAGCGGAGCCGGCACGCGGAAGAGCCCGCGTAGGCGGACTCGCGGCTGGACGGCGAGGAGCCACCCCAGTCGCTTCGCGGCCTCGCCCCCGCCCACGTGATCTACGCCAACTCGCTGTCGAAGGTCGTCGGCGGCGGTCTGAGGCTGGGCTGGGTGGCCGTGCGCGGGCCGCTGCGCGACCGCATCGCGATGCTCAAGCTCGAGACCGACTTCCACACCCCCACGCTGCTGCAGCACATGGGCGCGCGCTTCCTCGCCTCCGGCCTCTACGACGAGCACGTGTCGAGGACCGCCCCCTTCTACCGCGAGCGGCGCGACGCTCTGGTCGCGGCGCTCGAGCGCCACCTGGCCGGCGAGTACCGGCTGGACGTGCCGCGCGGCGGGCACCACCTCTGGTTGACATTGAACCGGCCGCTGGACGAGCGCGCGCTCTACTCGGAGGCCGCCCGCCACGGCGTGACGTTCACGCCGGGTGGCGCCGTGACGGCCGAGCGGCGCTCGCAGACCGCGCTGCGGCTGTCGTTCTCACTGGTGGGGCCGGAGGAGCTGGACGAGGGCGTGAAGCGGCTGGCGCGGGCGATCCGTGAGGTGCGCCGGCGCTCCAGGCACTCCGTGGGGTTGCCGGTCTCCTAGACCGCGAGGCGCTCGAACCAGCCGGCCAGAGCGGCCAGCTCGTCGGCGGAGAAGGAGCCCACGAACAGGCGCCGCACGCCGTCGAGGTGGGTCTGCCGCGCGTCGTCGAAGAGCTGCCTGCCCTTCGGGGTGATGGCGGCGAACCAGCCGCGAGCGTCCTCGCTGCAGGGCATTCTCTCGATCAGCCCGTCACGGGCCAGGCGGTCGACCAGGCGGGTCAGGCCGCTGCGGCTGAGCAGCACCTGCTCGGCCAGCTCCGACATCCGCATGCGGCCGCGCGGCGACTCGGCGAGGAAGAGCAGCACCTCGTACGACGTGAGCGGCAGCCCGTGCTCGGCCACCAGCTCGGCGTCGAGCTCGCGGGTGAGCGCGATGTGCGCGTGCAGGAAGCCGCGCCAAGCGGACAGCTCCCCGGCCGTCAGAAGGCGCACTGCCGCGTAGTTGCTCACGCAACCAATAGTAGTCCTTCTTGCCGTCGCTTGATGTATCTTCGTGATATATTGCCGCGATACATGGAGCTCACCAAGACCTCCTACGTGATTCTCGGAATGCTCCGCCTGGGCCGCAGCACCGGCTACGAGATCAAGAGCCTCGTGGACGTGTCCACCCGCTTCTTCTGGGCAGCCAGCTACGGCCAGATCTACCCCGAGCTGGCGCGGCTCGAGGGGATGGGCCTGGTGCGCGGCAAGCAGGACGAGTCGACCGGCCGGCGTCGACGCTCCTACGAGCTGACCGCCGCGGGCGAGCAGGCACTGGATGCGTGGCTCACGTCCTCCGACCCGCTGCACTTCGAGCTGCGCCATGAGGGCGTGCTGAAGCTGTTCTTCTCCGACGCCTTGACTCCCGAGGAGCGCCTCGCCCAGTGGCGGCGAATCCGTGAGGAGCACGAGCGCCTGGGCGACCAGCTGCGCTCGCTCTCATCCGGGCCTGCCGACGCTGCGACCGAAGAGGGCAAGCGAATGCCGCGCGAAGTCCTCGACTTCGGCATCGCCTACCAGGACTTCATCGTGGACTACTGCAAGCGGATGGAAGCCGAGGAGGACTGATGTTCACCGCACTCGCGAACCTCGCCAACCGCCGCCCCAGGCGAACCGTCGTCGCCGCGGTGGCGATCTTCGTGGCGGCCGGCGCGCTGGGCGGCTCTGTTGCCAACCGGCTGGGGCCATACGGCGCCGAGGATCCGGCGACCGAGAGCGTGCACGCGAACAAGCTGATCGCCCGCGGCGGTGTGCAGGCCGGCGTGGACGTGGTCGCACTCGCGCCCAGAGACTCGCAGCTCGGTCGCCTGGCCGCCGACCTTCGCCGCGAGCCGGGCGTGGGCCGCGTGGTGAGCTATCGCCAGGGCGGGCGCGACCTGATCTCGAAGGACGGCCGCACGACGTACCTGGCCGTGAGCTTCAGGAGCGGCGCCGGCGACAGCGACATGTCGAAGCTCCTCCTGAAGCGCTACGAGCGGCGCCCTGGCGTGACCCTCGGCGGCCCCGCGATGGCGGAGTACCAGGTGAACCAGCAGGTCTCGAAGGACCTGCGCCGCGCCGAGCTGCTGGCCTTTCCCCTCCTGTTCCTGCTCTCGTTCCTGTTCTTCCGCAGCATGGTGGCCGCGCTGCTGCCGCTGATGGTGGGCGGCCTCTCGATCGTGCTCACCTTCCTGGGCCTGCGCGTCGCGAGCGAGTTCGGCTCGATCTCCGTGTTCGCGCTCAACCTGGTCACGGGCCTCGGCCTGGGCCTGGCGATCGACTACAGCCTGTTCATCGTCTCGCGCTATCGCGAGGAGCTGGCCCGCACGGGGTCAGGCGAGGAGGCGCTCAGGCGCACGCTGAACACGGCCGGGCGGACGGTGCTGTTCAGCTCGCTCACGGTGACCGCGGCGCTGGCCGCGCTGCTCGTGTTTCCGCAGAAGTTCCTCTACTCGATGGGCCTCGGCGGGATGATGGTGTCGCTGATCGCGGCGAGCGTGGCGCTGGTGGTGCTGCCGGCCGTGCTCGCGCTGCTGGGCCCGCGGGTGAACGCGCTCGCGCCGCGGCGGCTGCAGCGCGCGGCCGATCGCGATGCCCAGGCCGCCGACAGCGGCGCCTGGTACCGGATCTCGCGCGCCGTGATGCGCCGCCCCGGACCGATCGCGCTGGCCAGCGCGGCCGTCCTGATCGTGCTGGGCCTGCCGTTCATGGGCATCAAGTTCACCTCGGTGGACGCCAGCGTCCTGCCCTCGTCAGCGAGCGCTCATCGCGTCCAGCGCGTGCTCGACCGTGACTTCCCGCCCGGCCGGACCACCCCCATCTATGTGGCCGCGCAGGCGCGGCCGGGGCCTCAGCTCGAGTCCTACGCGCGCGACCTGCGCCGGCTGCCGGGCGTGGACTCGGTGGGCAGGCCCCGCCCGGCCGGCAGCGGGGTGACCGTGGTGGACGTGTACCCGCGCGCGAGCCTGCTGGCCGAGCGCAGCCAGGACGTGGTGCGCGGCATCCGCTCCCTCGACCCGCCCTTCACGACCGCCGCGGGCGGCGAGACGGCCCACTTCGTGGACCTGAAGCACAGCCTGGTGCAACACATGCCCCTGGCGCTGCTGATCATCGTGGCGGCCACGATCGCGGTGCTGTTCCTGATGACCGGCTCGCTGGTGCTACCGCTGAAGGCGCTCGTGATGAACGTGCTCACGCTGAGCGCGACGTTCGGCCTCCTGGTGTTCGTGTTCCAGGACGGACGCCTCGAGGGGTTGCTCGGCTACGCCAGCCAGGGCGCGCTCGAGGCCACACAGCCGATCGTGCTGGTGGCCGTGGCCTTTGGGCTGTCCACCGACTACGGCGTGTTCCTGCTGTCGCGGATCAAGGAGGCGCGCGACGGCGGCGCCCCGAACAGCGAAGCGGTGGCCATCGGGCTGGAGCGCACCGGCAGGATCGTGACCGCGGCGGCGCTCCTGTTCTGCGTGGCGATCGGCGCCTTCGCCACGTCGCAGATCATCTTCATCAAGGAGGTCGGCGTGGGCACGGCGCTGGCGGTGCTGATCGACGCGACGATCGTGCGCGCGCTGCTCGTGCCCTCGCTGATGGAGCTGCTCGGGCGCTGGAATTGGTGGTCGCCGCGGCCGCTCCGGCGGCTGCACGAGCGCCTCGGCTGGAGCGAGGACGAGCCGGTCAGCGGCGAGAGGCGCCTGGCCGCCCGAGCCTCACGGTGACACCGGCCGTCCGGCTCGCAGGGCGTCGAGCTGGGCCGGTGTGTCCACGTCCTCACCACCGCCGAGGTCGTCGCAGGGCACGTCCCGTGTGAGCGCGGACGCGAGCAGGTTGCGGGCGCCGTGGTCGCCGGTCACGTCTCGCAGGCCCGCGAACAGCTCGCGCTCCAGCAGCACGGGGTGGCCGGGCTCGCCACCGTAGGTGGCGCGGACGGCCAGGCAGCCGTCGCCGCGCGCGTCGATCACCCGCGCGATCGCCTCAGGCCGCATG